>JBFIZG010000375.1:0-3849 GCA_041604955.1 Gemmatimonadales bacterium
CAGATCTACCTTATGCTTGGAATGCTCGGCGTTCAAACGCCCCCGCTCTACGGCCTTACAGAGGAACAGGTGGCGGAACGAAGCGCCGAGCGAACCTAGCTCGGTCGAAAAGCCCTTACCGCCCCTACCGCCCCTACCGCCCTCCGAAATAATCCGATCCCCCGCCAGAACATTTCGATACCAGAGTTCCCTCGTTGATCTCTCATCCTGGTGCGCACGAGGGCGACCGCACGGCTGCGCTCGCCATGGCCGCACTGAGAACGGGAGAACTCATGAAATCACAGACTTGGGGTTCGCTGGCGACGCTGATCCTCTTGATGGGATGCGTATCCCCACCCACCGACGTGACCGATGCCGAGAACACCGGGAGGCCGCTGCTTGCAGTCGGCGGTTCCGAGGGCAGCGGCGTCCTCATCAACGAGGTTGACGCAGATACACCGGGCGCTGACACGCAAGAGTTCGTCGAGCTATATGACGGCGGTGTCGGAAACACTCCGTTGGACGGAATGGTCGTCGTATTCTTCAACGGCGGAAACGACGAATCGTATAACGCGTTCGACTTGGACGGGTTCACCACGGACGCCCAGGGGTTCTTCCTCCTGGGGAACGAAGCGGTAGTTCCCCCACCCGACATCGTATTCTCCAACAATGGGCTGCAGAACGGCCCCGATGCCGTCGCGCTGTACGTCAACGACGCCTCGGCGTTCCCGTCTGGTACCCCTGTCACCACGGACAATCTCGTCGACGCCGTTGTGTATGACACCGACGACGCGGATGACGCCGAGTTGTTGGGGCTCCTGAATCCCGGTCAGCCGCAGGTGAACGAAGCCGGGGCCGGCGACAAGGACGCTCATTCTATCCAACGGGTCCCGGACGGTTCGGGCGGAGCGCGAAACACCGAAACGTTTGTCGCAGAGCCGG
Organism: Gemmatimonadales bacterium; assembly: GCA_041604955.1. Lineage (GTDB taxonomy): Bacteria > Gemmatimonadota > Gemmatimonadetes > Gemmatimonadales > GWC2-71-9 > JBFHWR01. Next base: position 922 of record JBFIZG010000375.1, read on the forward strand.
CGACACCAGGGCCGCAAAGCACCGGGTCTTCCGGCATTGCGCTCGGGACATTGGTGAACGGCGTTCCCGCCGAGACGCCGCCCGGTCCCGAAATCCTCGTGGGTGATCCGGTGCTCTGGGCCTACATCGTGACGAACCTAGGTACCGGTGAATTGACCGACGTCGCCGTGAGCGGGCCTGTAAACATCGTGGTTTCGTGTCCGTCGTCGGTCCTCGCACCATCGGACGAAATGACGTGCACCGGCGAGACGCTCGCCCAAGCCGGGGCGCAGGCTGTGGAGGCGACCGCACACGGCCTCACTGAGAGCGGCGAATCCGTTGCCGCGACGGGCGTGAGCCACTACTTCGGCGTGAGCCACGACTTCGGCGTGAGCCCACAGGCCATGAAGCGCCGCGTCATGGAAGCGCTCTTAGCGCTGGCGTCCACTGGGGACGCCGCCAGAGATCGCCACATCGCGCGAGCGGTCGAACGTCTCGATGAGGGTCTCAATCCCTCGTGGTGGGTCACCGAGTCTACGTTAGACCCCGAGTCTGGCAAATACGTCTTCGATCGCGCGCGGCAGGCGCTCAACAGAATGAGCAAAGCCATCGACATCGGTGGCACCGAGGCCGGCCAGTTAGAACGGCTGCAAGATCAGCTGATCGCGGCCGATCGGAGCTTGGCAGAGCTTGCGATCGGTGCAGCACGTGCCGGCGGCGCCACGGCTCGCGTGCTGCGGCGGGCGGAGCGGTGGATGGACGTTGCCGACGAGGCCGTTACGATGCAAAACTGGAATAGAGCCCTACACAACTACAAACGGGCCTGGCGACTGTCCGTGAGGGCACTCTCGACCTGAACCCGTGCGGCGGCGGGGTGATGGGGAGGCTGGAACGAAGTCGGGGAGCACGCGGTGTGTTCGCTCGGGTGGGTGATACACCCGTGCCCCCAGAGGCAGGGCCTCCGACAGGCACACCTGTCTCCTACCCCCTCGCATCCTCCCGAGATTCGCGACATCTTTTGTTGCATGAGTCCGAAAGAACGGGGTGTCACCAAGTTGATCGTCGCTGTGAAGATGGGGAGCGAGCGGAGTCTCCTGTTCTCACGAAAGCGCGCAAAGGGACAGGCGAAACACCGGCTCCTCGAGTTATTGGGTGGGCACATGGACCACGAGCACGATCCGTTGACGGCACTGCTCGCCGAACTCGACGAGGAAGAGAAGAGTGGCGTCTTGGTCGAGAAGATCTCGACCGAGCGGCCATCCAGTCAGACACTCATTATAGCCGGAACCACCCACTTCCTGTTCGAGACGGAGCTCACGTTGGACCAGTATCTCGATCTCCGTCACGGGAAGAAAGAGAGTCTGGGGTTCAAGCTGATTCCGCAATCGCAGGTAATGGCGCGCGAGCTTCAGTGGAGGTTTACGCCGAATACCAGGGAGATCTTGGCGAGGATGGCCGACAAGATCGAAGAGTGAGGTCCTGGGTGCTCCGTTTGGGGGCGCCTCGGACGCACACGGCACCTCGGGGCTCTGTTGACTTGCGCGCTACGAAGACGAAACGCCGGAAAGTCAGAGACTCCCCGGCGTTCTCACCACCCCACCCTTCCCCGCTTGGCCCCTACCCTACACCCCACCACCAACCAGCGTCATCGACGTTGCCCGCTCGCGTTACCCGCCGATGCCCAACAACGGAATGCCGAATCCGAACGAGAGTTGAACGTCACGCTGCAACATGGTGTCCTCTGGCGTCGCGCCAGGCACCTGCGTGAGAACCCCTGCATTGTACAGATAGCTATCGGCGGTCACGCGGAGATTCACGACAGGTCCCAGCCGAAAGCCAACCGACGCACCCAGCGCCCCGCCAACATCGGTCCTGTCGACCGCTCCCTCATAGGCGCTGCCGCCGCGATTGATCAACGCGACTCCCCCCGTCACGAGAAACGAGACCGGACTCGAGTCTGGGATGAGGTACACGAGTAAGCGGCCGGTTCCCGTGAAGATGTTGGCGTCTTCGACAGCGCTCGTCCCGTTCGCTGAAACCGACAGGCTGCTCGGCGCATATGAGCCCGTGCCTTGGACGCCGATGCGGTTCCCGAACCAAAAATCCAGCTGCCCGCCAACCGTGAGGCTGACCTGCTGTTCGTACTCCTCTCCCTGGACGGCCTGCAGGAGATTGGTGGTGGGAACATAGACACCGATGTTTGGAACCAACTGAACGCGCTGGGCGACCGCCGGGGTCGCGATGTCCATCAGGGCCGCGAGTGCAACCAGCGTGAGTATTGCTCGCAGACGAAGTGTGATCGGCACGGTGTCCTCGTTTCTTGTGAACCAGCCGATACGATTGCGCGTTTCGACCAATGATGCTGTGCCGTGGGTCACCTCGCATCCCCGTAGAATGACGACGCCGGGAGCGGTGACCGAGAAGCCGCTTCTCCGCATCGCTGGCAAGGGGGGACGCACTATAATGAATGCACTGCAAGGCATTGCATGCGGATCGCCTCGCAGGCTCTTCGTGACGTAGACGATTGCAAGACGCCGTGACTGGGGCGTTTCGCTCCTCTGCCGGTTCGCACGCCGGATCCCTATTGAACTGGACTCAGGCGACCCGTTGATATCCGTGAAGGCGTTGTTTCTGCGTCAGGTAGAGCGTAGCGGTTTCGGCCGTGATAGCGCCTTCTTCATACCGTTTGACGATGGAGTCGTCCATCAGCTGCATGCCCTGGCCGCGCCCAGATTCGATCATCGAGACGATCTTTGTGGAGCTTCCCTCTCGAATCATGTTCGCCAGTCCCGGGGTGGAAAAGAGGAATTCGTTGACGGGGACCCTGCCCCGGCCGTCGCGATGGGGAAGCAAGAGCTGTGCGCACACCCCCTTCAGTGTCGAAGCCAACTTCGCACGAATTTCGTTTTGCTGCTCTTCGGGACACCCGTCGACCAGGCGATCGACCGC
>JBFIZG010000376.1:0-3830 GCA_041604955.1 Gemmatimonadales bacterium
CGTCAATCAGGACGTTCGGCGAGTCCAGCGCTGGGCGCTCGACCCGAACAACTGCCGGACACCAAAAAGGACGCGACTCCGATGATATTCAGTCAGACTTGACATTGTGTGTAAATGGGCGTGATTTCACGCATTGTGATCACAAACCGGGTCCCAAAGTGGATCCACAATATTGACGATTTGATCCGTATACCTCTCCAAAAACTCAGTTGGTACCCTCTACTGACTCCCGCATCGGAGGAGCAGCACATGCGTAACGTTCGTCTAGGAGTTCTCGCTTTCCTTGTGGGCCTGGCGGGCGTCGGCCAGCTGGACGCTCAGACGGGCAGCATCACCGGGCGCGTGGTCGACGAAGCAACCGCCGGGGGAGTTGCCCAGGCGGCGGTCGCTGTCCAGGGCATGTCCGGTGTTGTGCTCACCGGCGCCGACGGATCGTTCACGATCCCTGGTGTCCCCGTGGGAACCCACAACGTCACCGTCCGGTACATCGGGTACGGTCCGCTCACACAGGTGGTAACGGTGAGTGCCGGGCAGGCGGCAGTGGCCATGTTCAGTCTCCGGCGCCAGGCGATCGCGCTCGATGAGTTGGTCGTCACCGGCTACGGCGCGCAACGACGCGTCGCGATCACCGGTTCGGTTGCGTCCGTCGATGCGGACGAGGCCAACGTCGGTGTCGTGACCAATGCCGACGAGATGCTGCAAGGCCGGGTTGCCGGGGTCAACATCACGCAGAACAACGGTGAGCCCGGGGCCGGTACGCAAATCCGTGTCCGGGGCGGCACGTCCATCAGCGCGAGCAACGAGCCGTTGTACGTGATCGACGGCGTTCCGGTCTTGAACGTCCCGGCCGAACCGGGCGGAATCGGTGTCGGCGGTTCGCCCTCGCTTCCCAGGAACCCACTCAACCTCATCAACCCGAGCGACATCGAGACCATCACGGTGCTCAAGGATGCCGCTTCTGCGGCCATCTATGGGGCACAATCCGCCAATGGCGTGGTGATCATCGAGACCAAGCAGGGCGGACGGGACCAGGTGGGCTTCGAGTACAACGGCTACGTGTCCGTCGCGTCGGCCGCTCGCTCGTTGGATCTGCTGAACGGGGCTGAGTACCGGGCGTTCATCCAGCAGCAGGTGTCGGAGGGCAATCTCGGCATGGCCCGTCTCGCAGGCCTCGGGAACGCCAACACCGACTGGGAGCGCGAAGTTCTTCGCACCGCCGTTACACATAATCACAACATGGCCTTCACCGGTGGGACGGAGTCCACACGGTATCGCGCCTCGCTGAACTACATGAATCAGGAAGGCGTAGCCCGCAGCAGCGCTTTCGAGCGGTTCCAGGCGCGGCTGAACGGCACGCACTACACGTGGGACGACCGGTTGCAACTCCGTCTCAACCTGACTGCCTCCCACGTCAGCAACGACTACGTGCCCTTTGAAAACACCGGCGGTTTCGAGGGAGGCGTGTTCCAGAACGTGGCCGTCTTCAACCCAACCCACCCGGTGATGGTGACCGATCAGGGAACCGGGTTGCCGGAGTTCTTCGAGATCGGTGGCGGCCGGCAGTCGGTGCGGAACCCGGTTGCCCTCGCCGAGCAAACGGCGGACTTCTCGGGAACCACACGAGTGCTCGGGAACCTACGAGCCCAACTGGAAATCACCGAGAATCTCCAAGGGCAGTTGAGCTTTGGTGTCGACCGAAACGAGAGCACCCGCCGGACGTACTTCCCCGGGTCCAGCCCGGTCGGAGCGGAGTGGAATGGGCGTGCTCAGCAAGAAAACCGTGAAATCACTGCCCAGACGTTACAGGCACTGCTCACATACACTCAGAACTTCGGTGGCAGCCACAACATCGAGGCGGTCGGGGGCTACGAGTTTGCCGAATTCACGACTGACGGGTTCGGGACGGAGACCCGGAATTTCCTCACCGACGCATTCAGTTTTGACAATCTCACGGCCGGTGCCGAGCCGCAACCGCCGTTTTCGTATGCCGAGGAGAGTCGCCTGATCGGGTTCTTCGGGCGGGTCACCTATGGCTACCAGGACAAGTACTTCTTGACCGGTGTGTTCCGCCGTGATGGCTCCTCCAAGTTCGGAGCCGACAACAAGTGGGCGACGTTCCCAGCGGTCTCTGCATCGTGGCGGATCAGCGAAGAGGACTTCGCTCGGGGCGGCCTCTTTTCCGAGCTGCGTCTCCGCGCGGGGTACGGCGTGCAGGGTAACGAGGCTGTTGCCCCCTACTCTTCCTTGATTCTCCTCCAGCCAAGCGACGGAGCCAGTTACCCGTTTGGCGAGGTCAAGACGGTCGGTGTGGCGCCGATCACGAACCCAAATGCGGCGATCAAGTGGGAGCAAACCTCCCAGTTCAACATTGCCGTCGACTACGGATTCTCAGACAACCGGTTTGCGGGCAGCTTCGAGTACTATATCAAGAACACGGACGACCTGTTGCTCGAGGTGACGGTGCCGCAGCCGGCGATTGCGTCGACACGTCTCCAAAACATCGGCGAAGTGAGAAACCAGGGTTTCGAGGCCACTTTCGACGCGTTGCTGGTCAACAGTTCCGGCTTCACCTGGGATGCAGGACTCGTGTTCTCGGCGGAGAAAAACGAGGTCAGGAACCTGGGTGGCCGTTCGTTTATTACGACGGGCGGCGTGAGCGGGCAGGGGCAATCCGGACAGGTGTCGCAGCGAATCCTTCCGGGGTTTGCGCTTGGCACGTTCTACGGGCCGGAGTTCGCCGGGGTCGACGATCAGGGCAGGCAGTTGTTCAACGACTACGACGACAACGGCAATCTGGTGGGGCAGACCACCACCTTGGCGGACAATGACTTTGTCCCGATCGGTGACGCCAATCCAGACTTCTCCTTTGCCCTGCGGAATCAGATGACGTTCGGAAACTTCGACGCGAGCGTTCTGCTTCGCGGTTCGGTGGGGCTGGATGTCTTCAACAACACGGCACTCGTCTACCAGACGAAGAGCAATGCGCTCCAGGACAAGAACTTCCTGAAGGCGGCGCTGGACGACCCGGATGCGATTACACAGCCGGCCATCTTCTCGTCGCGCTGGATCGAAGATGCGTCGTTCCTCCGCCTGCAGAACATCACGGTGGGATACACGTTCGAGCTTCCCAGAGGCTTCATCGGGAGCGGCCGCACAGCGCGGGCGTACGTGTCGAGCGACAATCTGTTTCTGCTGACCGGGTATTCCGGCTACGATCCGGAAGCCCATTCGGAATCGGGTATCGCCTCACGCGGTATCGATTACCTGAGCTACCCCCGCACGCGCACCTTTACGGGCGGCATCGGGTTCTCGTTCTAATGGCGAAACAGAGGATACGTGACGTGGAGAACACTCAACGACATCGCAACGCTGGGGATATAATGAAAACACGTCGTACCCAATACTCGACCAGGGGCGCAAGGCTGTTCACGCTCGCGCTCATGACCGTGTTTCTCTATGGATGCACGGACCTGGGTGAATCACCCACCAGCTCCATCACGCCCGACAACTTCAACCAGACTGATGCGGAAGTGCTGGGCAGCATGGCGGCAGTGTACTCCGTGCTGCGCAACACCACCTGGAGCTACCATAACCTGAGTCAGATTACGTCGGACGAGATGATCGTCCCCACGCGTGGCAGCGACTGGTTCGACAACGGTCGCTGGCTCGAGATTCACCGTCATACGTGGACCGCGAATAGTCCGTCCGGGCTCGATGACATCAACGGCATGTGGGTAGACGGGTTCACCGGCGTGACCCGCGCCAACGTGTTGCTAGAGGCGCTGGCGAGCCTGACCGTGGCGAACCAGGCCGCGGTCGAAGCCGAGCTC
>JBFIZG010000377.1:0-3830 GCA_041604955.1 Gemmatimonadales bacterium
AGACCCGACACGGGTGAAATCTCGATGCGCTGTTCGGCTCCAAAACGAGCCGCGGGGACACTCGAGTATACACGGTCAGCCAACCAGTCATCTCCTTTGCGCTTCGCCTTGATGATGGCGGCCGCATGCACACCCGTTCCCGTCCGAAAGGCGTCTTCACCCATTACCGGATAGTTGTCCGGCAGGGGAACACCGATGGCACTTGCCGCCAGTTCGCAGTACGCCCGCAGCTTCGAGACATCGTGCGTGTGTGCACCAAGCAGATTCAGGTTGACGATCAGGAGATCCATTTCGGCGTTCCCGACGCGTTCCCCAACCCCGAGCGCCGTCGCGTGGACCCGATCCACCCCGGCCTCGATTGCAGCGAGACAGTTCACGACACCGAGACCACGGTCGCGGTGCCCATGCCAGTCGATCTTGACCGCCTCGCCGGACGGCCGGACGATTTCGTCTCGAACGAACTTCACGAGGCGCTTGACGCCGTCCGGCGTCGCATGGCCAACCGTATCCGCGAGACAGATGCGGCGCGCACCCCACGAAATCGCGCTGCCGTAGAGCGCCTTGACGGTCTCCGGACGGGCGCGTGTGGTGTCTTCGGTAACGAACATCACCGGAAGCCCTTCACCCACCGCGAACCGCACGGCCTTTTCGCTCACCTCCAGCATTCGGTCGAGCGTCCAATCCTCGGCGAACTGTCGGATGGGTGAAGACCCGATGAACGTGCACGCCTCGATCGGGATCCCCATCTCATGCGAGATCTGTGCGATCGGCGCTACGTCGGCAACGACCGTTCTGGCCGCGCAGTTGGGTGCAATCGAGAGCTTGGCATCGACTATTTCCCGCGCCAGGCGGCGCACCTGCTCGACCACGTGCGGCCCTGCGCCGGGAAGCCCGATATCCGCCGCGGCAATGCCCAAGTCCGCCATGAGGTGCAACAGCTCGACCTTCTTTTCGAGCGGCGGATCGATGGCGGAAGGCGACTGGAGTCCATCGCGTAACGTTTCGTCGTTCAGGTCGACACGTGCTCGCGTCCAGTCGAACTCATCCGAGACGTTCCAGTCGTAAATGAGGTCGGAATCTTTCATAGTTGAAGTCTGCGGGAGCTACGGAGGGGAGTCAAGGGAGGGGGAGAACGTTCAACGTTCAACATCCAACATCCAACATCCAACGTTCAACATTCAACGTTGAACGTTTACTAGGGCGCCGGTTTCACCTCCTCGCCCGCGGCAATCATCCACGACAGTTCTTGGTCGACGACGCGCGTGCCGTCACCCAGCAGAGAATGGTCGACCTTCGAATCGATGACTTCGGCGTTTTGGCCAATGATGGAGTCCGCCACCACGCTGTTGCGGATCACCGTACCGGCGTCAACGGACACGTTGGGTCCCAGGGTGGAGTTTTCGACAACCACGCCGTCGCCGAGGTGAACCGGCTCGACGATGCGGCAACCGTTGGTGGCAGGCGCGGTCGCGCCACCGCTGCCGAGCAGCTGTTGATTGGAATCGAGTAGCGTCTCGAGCTTGCCGCAGTCATACCACCCGTCCACCTGCGCCGTGAGGATGCGTTTTCCGCGGTCGACCATGAACTGGAACGCTTCCGTCAAAAACCATTCGCCTTTGTGTTTCGGACCCGCTAACGTGCGCTCGATGCCCTCGAACAGCGTTTCCCAGTCGCGGATGTAGTACAGACCGATATTGGCGAGACGGGAGATCGGCTCGGACGGTTTTTCGACGATCTGCTGCATGTACCCGTCTTCGTCGGTGACAATGACGCCGAACCGCTGATAATCCTCTACTTCCTTTGCCCAGATGATGCCGTCCGCGTCCACTCGATTGATGAGTGTGAGATCGGCGTCGAACACCGTGTCCACAAATATGATCAACACCGGCTCCTGCACGTATGGCCGCGCCAAATTCACGGCGCCGGCCGTTCCATCCTGTACTTTTTGTTCGACAAAGCGGGCCGGAATGTCGTAGTTCGCGCGAACGTATTCTTCGACCTGTTCTTTCAGGTGACCGGTAATGAAGATCAGCTCGTCGACGTCGAGTCCGTCCAGTTTATCGATCACGTAGTCGAGCACGGCGCGCCCGGCCACGTGCACGAGCGGCTTCCCGGTGTGCTTCGTGACGGGAAGGAGTCGCGTGCCCTTACCGGCGACAGGAAGAACGACCTTCATTTACACCCTCCCGTAGCGGTCTTCAATGCGCACGACGTCGTCGATTTCCGGTGTCGAGGCTTCGAGGAGGTCACTCGAGACCACAGCCTCCATTTGGTGCACGGTGCCGGGAATGATATGATAGCTTTCCCCCTCCTTCATCCGGCGCTCGATCAATCCGTCATCCTCTTCGACGCGAAAGATGATCTCGCCCTTGAGCACATGGATCGTCTCGTCCTTGACCTCATGATACTGGAGACTCAGCAGGTGTCCAGGCTCGATGTGCAGGATCTTTCCGACATAGCGATCCGATTTGGCCCAGATCACCTCGTGCCCCCAAGGTTTTTCGACTCTATACGGCAGCTTCACGCCTACTCCTTTGTGATAGCAATTCCAGCTTTAGTGAAGACGGTGCGGTCACGCACGCGCGGACGCATACGCCGCACCCCACACACCCCTCCTCCTTGAGTACCGGCCGGCCACCGTCGTCGAGCGCCAACGCCGTCTCGCCAACAGGACACGATCGCGCACAGACCCCACACTCAACCCCCTGAAACGCGATACAGCGTTCTGGAACCAACTCCAACGTCGCCATCCGGTAGCCGCTCCACAGCCCTTCGGGGGGTGTGAGCGCATCGGTGGGACAGACTTCGGCGCACGGCATATCCGCGCAGACCGTGCACGGTTGGGTCTCCGGGTCGATGAGCGGCGTTCCGGCCGCCAAGCCGGCGCTCGCCGGCGCCTTGATGATGGCATCGACCGGACACACGTCGATGCAGTCACCGCACCGCGTGCACGCCGCGATGAACGCCACCTCTCGCAAGGCCCCCGGCGGCCGAAAGTATGAATCGCGGACGATGCGTCGTTCGGTGCGGTGAGTCACCTCTTCCATCAACCGTCCGAGCGTCGTCTGGAAAAAGCTGCGCCGGTTTCCCGCGCGGCCGGTCAAAAACCGTCTGCGAAAGTCGTCCATACCGATTCGGTGGAAAGGTACTCGGTTTCTGATATCGGAACAGCGCGGGCGTCACCAAAAGACGGTTCGTACCGCTGGTTATCTTTCACCGGTCATGATCGCCCTACTGATTCCGATCCTATTTCAGCTTCAGCTCCCGGACCCCACGGGCTTTGTCAACGACTTTGCCGGGGTGATTGACGCGTCGTCCAAACAAACGATGACCGACATCATCACCGAGGTGCGCCAGAAGTCGCGGGGGGAAATCGTGGTGGTGACGCTCTCCGACATCGGCGGGCGTCCGGCCATCGAGGTCGGCCGCGACATCGGCCGACAGTGGGGAGTGGGAGCGAGCGGTGGCCCCGGAGATCAGGCGCGAAACGCAGGGGTCATCGTGCTCCTCGTTCCGGGCGAACGACCCGGTGACGGTCGCTCCGAGCTCGCTATCGCCACCGGGCTCGGCGCCGAGGGGTTTGTCACTGACGCCCAAGCCGGACGGATACGGAACGCGATCGGGCGCACCGCGGTGGACCAGGGGAGCTACGGACCCGGTCTGGTGGCCGGGGTCGTGCTACTCGCGCAGGCGTACGCGGAGGAGTTCGGATTCGAGCTGACCGGCGTTCCCGAACCTCAGGTCGCGCCACGGGGCGACCGGGGCCGCAACACCGTGGGTACGGTCATGGTGATACTGTTCATCCTCTTCATCCTCGCGTCGGCCACACG
>JBFIZG010000378.1:0-3828 GCA_041604955.1 Gemmatimonadales bacterium
AGTGCGATACCTTTATCAATTCAGCACGTCCCAACAGATCCCTGACGATCCCGCTGCAGGAGGCATCCATGCGCCGATTCTTGCCGTTTCTCGTCGTCTTCGGGTTGGCGCCCGAGGCGGCCCACGCGCAGGTCAAGCGTCCGCTCGATCATTCCGTCTACGATAGCTGGAACCGCATCGTCGATGAGCGCTTGTCGGACAGCGGGCAGTGGCTGTCGTATGCGTTGAACCCCCAAGATGGTGACGCGCAGCTTCACGTGCGCGCCGTCATGGGAGCCGGCGCGCACTCGGTACCCCGCGGCCGGGACGCAACGTTCACCAAAGACGCTCGCTGGCTCGTCTTTCTCATCAAACCCGAGCTGGCCCTCACGCGTGAAGCGAAAAAAGCGAAGAAGAAGCCCGATCAACAGCCTAAGGATTCGCTGGGCCTCCTGAACCTCTCCACCGGCGACGTGACGAAAGTTGCGCGTGTCAAATCGTTCGCCGTTCCGGACCTGGGCAGCGGCTTCGTCGCTTACCTCCTCGAGGCGGAACGTGCCCCCGCACAGGAGGACGACGCAAAGGAAGAGGAGACACCGGCAGGCGAAGGCGAAGCGCCGGACGACAAAAAGAAGAAAGACAAGAAGGACGGCACGACGTTGGTGCTCCGGAATCTCACGACGGGAGAAGAGACGCGGTTCGAGAAGGTCACGGAATACGTCTTCGCCGAGGACGGCTCTCGACTCGCATACGTCGTATCGGCAAAGGATGGGGAGGGAGATGGCGTCTATGTCGTCACGCCGGCAAGCGGGGACATCGCGGCGATCATGACCGGAACCGGTGACTATGAGTCCCTGGCATTTGACGATGCCGGTCGACAACTCGCGTTCATCGCAAACCGCAACGATAACGAGGCCGACCAGCCCTCGTATTCCTTATACTACTGGCCGGGATCAGGCGAGGTATCGGCTGTCGCGTCCGAAGGCGCCACCGGGCTACCGCCCCAGTGGTGGGTGAGCGACCACGGTGACGTGGAGTTCTCGGCGAACGGGCGCCGCCTCTTCTTTGGGTCCGCGCCACGTCCCTCACCCGAACCCGAGGAGAAGCCCGCGGAATGGGAGGAGGTGACGGTCGATATCTGGAATTGGCGCGATCCGCTTCTGCAGCCCATGCAGTTGGTGAATCGTGAGCGCGAGCTCAACCGCACGTATACCGCCGTCGTCGACCTACGCGATCGGCGAGTGACCCAGCTTGCGGATACGGAGATGCCTCAAGTCGACGTCGGTGAAGACGGCGATGCCGCGCTTGCGCTCGGCACATCCGATCTCCCCTACCGACAAAAGATTTCTTGGGACACGCCACGCTACAACGACTATTACATCGTGACCGTGTCCACCGGACACCGAACCAAGCTGCTCGAAGGCTTTCAGGGCCGTGCCACGCTTTCCCCCGAGGGAAAATATCTGACGTGGTGGGACGGTCGCGAGAAAGCGTGGTTTGCGATGCCCGCGGCCGGGGGCGAACCCACCAATCTGAGTGCCGCAGTGCCGCATCCGGTGTCGAACGAACTTCACGACTGGCCCATGCTTCCGTCGTCCTACGGTTCGGCCGGTTGGACGGACGGCGATCGCGAATTTCTCTTCTACGACCGACACGATATTTGGGCCGCCGATCCATCCGGTCGGCGCGCGCCTCGCAACGTGACTGACGGAGCCGGACGAGACCAGAACCTTCGGTTTCGCTATGTCAGACTCGATCCGGACGCGGAGACCATCGACCGCGATGAGCCCATGGTGCTTCGCGCATTCAATCGGACGACGAAAGCGTCAGGGTATGCCACCGACCGCGTCGACGGCGACACGCCACCCCGTATGCTGGTGATGGATGCCTACAGCTTTGGCTCCCCCCGAAAGGCGACGGATACCGACGTCGTCATGTTCACGAGACAGAACTTTCAGGATTTTCCCGACCTCTGGACGAGCGATCTCACCTTCAACAACATGCAACAGCAGAGCGAAGCGAATCCGCAGATCAGCGAGTATCTGTGGGGGACCTCTGAGCTGGTGCACTGGCGTTCGACCGACGGCATCGAGCTCGACGGGCTGCTCTACAAGCCGGAGAACTTCGATCCGTCAAAGCAGTACCCGATGATGGTGTACTTCTATGAAAAAATGAGCGACGGGTTGCATTCGCACCGACCTCCAATCCCCGGCGGGTCCAGCATCTCCGTGAGCTTCTACGTCAGTCGAGGATACGTGGTCTTCATCCCCGACATACACTATCAGGTGGGGTATCCCGGTGAGAGCGCAATGGACTGTGTCGTATCGGGCGTCCTGAGCATTCTCGAGAGGGGCTTTGTTGATCCCAAGCGGGTTGGTGTGCAGGGGCACAGTTGGGGAGGATATCAGATTGCCTATATGGTCACGCAGACCGATATCTTTGCGGCGGCAGAAGCGGGAGCACCCGTGTCAAACATGACGTCGGCATATGGCGGTATTCGTTGGCAGTCCGGCATGTCCCGTATGTTCCAGTACGAGAAGTCGCAGTCGCGTATCGGCGGCACACTGTGGGAAGCGACACCACGCTACATCGCAAACTCTCCACTATTCTGGGCTGACAAAGTGAACACGCCGGTGCTCATGATGCACAACGACGCAGACGGCGCCGTCCCCTGGTACCAAGGCATCGAGTTCTTCGTCGCGCTTCGAAGGCTAGGTCGCCCGACTTGGATGCTCAACTACAACGGTGAAGCGCACGGACTTCGGAAGTACCAGAACCGAAAAGACTGGCAAATCCGCATGCAACAGTTTTTCGATCACTACCTGAAAGGTGCGGCACCGCCGGTATGGTTGGCTAACGGCGTCCCGGCGACGGCAAAAGGCCGGTCGCTTGGACTCGATCTGGTGGAGCCCAAGGCAGGCGTCGAGAAGGTAACCACGGGCAGTCGAGACGGGCGATAGCGCAGACGCTACGTCGTCGCGCAGACCGGGGCTGCACACGAGCGGCCTGCCCAGACGTGGGTGACGCGGACATCGCGCCGTGACTGCCGATAAGATCGAGGGATCGGGAACCGGACATGGGTTCGGCACGGCTCCGGTCTTTCTCGCGAGCATCAGCACCATTCTCGGTGCGATTCTCTTCTTGCGCTTTGGATACGCCGTCGGGCACACCGGGCTCGTGGGCGCGCTGGTCATCGTCCTCCTCGGACACCTCGTCACCATTCCCACGGCGCTCGCCGTTTCAGAAATCGCCACGAATCGACGCGTCGAAGGCGGGGGCGTTTACTTCATCATCTCTCGCTCGTTTGGCACGACGATCGGCGGCGCCATTGGCATCGCGCTGTATCTCTCACAGGCAATCTCCGTGGCGTTTTACATGATTGCGTTCGCGGAGACATTCCGTCCGTTAGCATCTGTCCTCGACGCCGTGCTGCCGGGAGCATTCGACCCTCGTTTCATTTCGCTCCCAGCGACCGGTTTGTTGGTCGTCTTGATGCTCAGACGAGGCGCCGATGTCGGAGTGAAAGCCCTCTGGGCCGTCGTGGTCATCCTGGCGATCTCGCTCGCCTTGTTTTTCGTAGGCGGTGACGTTGCTGGAGCGGGCGGGACGCCACTCCGCTGGACGGACCGGATCGCCGATGCCGACCCATTCATGGTGGTGTTTGCCATCGTGTTCCCCGCCTTCACGGGCATGACCGCCGGCGTCGGCCTTTCGGGCGATCTCAAGAATCCCCGCAAATCCATTCCGCTTGGCACGATGACGGCGACCTTGACTGGAATGGCCGTGTACATTCTGGTCAGTATCAAGTTCGCGAGCGCCGCGCCGCCCGAGTTGCTCGGAGAAGATCAA
>JBFIZG010000379.1:0-3826 GCA_041604955.1 Gemmatimonadales bacterium
CCCGTGCTCATCGCGTTGTTTGTCATCGCGTGGTGGTAGACGGATTCGTGACGGTCACGGTGAGTCAGCCCCCGTCGTACGCTTTAGGGTGACGAGCCACAGAGTACGGGCGCGCATGCGAAATTGGTGAGGGGTACAGCGGTCCGGTCTGCTCGATAGCCGAATCAGCGCAGTGCCGCCTCAATCATGCGGTGGGATGTCGAACCCGAAGACTGGAGCACGAAAAAGCGTGCGGCGCGCTCCGCTGCCTCTGCGGTGTGGGTCAATCGGTCTCGTTGGCGTCAGGGTCGCAGCGGGTCAGTCACGGGAACCCTCCCCGACGCCTGCACTGTCGCGAATCGTCACCCAGTCCGTGCGCACTTTGTCCCACTCCTGGATCACGAAACCGTGACGCTCGAGGAGCGCGCGGATCTGGCTGGGTCTGAATCCGACCACCTCCTCGAGAATTGGCACGAGCACGCTCAACGCGTCGTCGCTCACTACCGTGCGCTTGGCAATCTGTGCAATGTCCCTGGCTTCCGAGGCTGCGATGGTAAACCCCTCTCCGCGATTGACGTGGAGCATGACATGGAGATCCGAGCTGCCATCGCCCACATACACGAGTTGCGTGCGAGGCACGGCAAGCTGGCGCCGCAGTTCCTCGACGGCTGCCACCTTGCCGTAGCCAGCCGTCACCCGCCGGACTGAATCGATTGCGCCCGACTCCGGATCGTAGCCGATTTGTGTTCCAAAGATGTGATCCTGCGGCACGATGTCTCTGAGTGCCGAGTGAATGACGTCTTCCGGCGCGGCAGACACGACATAGAAGTCAAAGCGATAGGCGTCAATACCTGTCTTGAGCAGCTCGGTGAGGAGCCCGACGTTCCGCTTGAGCTGGATCCGCCGGCCGACTTCCGCTAAGTGCTCTTTGCGCACCGAACGGAAGTCAGGATCGTGGCGCAGGAGATACGTGAGTTCGGCACCCTGTTGTACCAGATTGAGATGTGAGAGTCTCTCAACCCGTTCGGCAAAATCCGAGATGCCGAGCATCTCACTCAGCACGATCCCGGAATCGTCAAAACTCAACGTCTGATCGAAGTCACTCACTACTAGATAACGCTTCATGAAAAGCCCGTCTCCTCTGTGCGGCATCCTACCGGCCGGTACGAGAATAATCGTCGTTTTGCAACCTGCGATGTCGACCAGGTTGGCCGAGATGGGTCACATCCCGTGTGCCCGGACGGCCCCTCTCGAGAGATCTCGCCCCGCGTCGCACTCTCTCGGATCCCCTTCGAGCTGTCAAGGGGGGCACGGCCATCTCGCACAGGTGTTACGCGTCAGACCATTATGACGCTCTCGTGTGGTGACAAGTGCAGCGTGCCGGAGACCTCGACCCCCTCGTTTGAACGGCGCGTGGACACGGCGATTTGCCCGGTGCGTCCGGCGAGGTGAACCGATTGCGGTGTCCGCGAGAAATTGATGGCAACGAGAACGCGTTCATCCCCGTGAACTCGCTCGAATACGAAGCACGAGGCCGGAACGGGGTCAATGGGTTGATATGAGCCGATTCGTAGTGCGCGGGAACTCCTTCTGAACGCCAGCAGTCTGCGATAGAGATTGAGGTGCGAATCGGGATCGTCGAGTTGCATGGAGACGTTCCGCACGGCGGCATCGCTCCCCACAGGCAGCCACGGTTGGGGCGCCGACGTGAAACCGGCGGTGACGTCCGGTGACCACTGCATCGGGGTGCGACAGCCGTCGCGCCCTAAGCCTGGAACGCGCAGGCCCCAGGGGTCTTGTTGCTTGTCTCGCGGAATCGTCGCCTCTCGCATGCCGAGCTCGTCACCGTAGTACAGGGTTGGGGTTCCGCGTAACGACAGCAACAGGACTGCCGCTTGACGACTCTCTTCCTCACCGAGACGGCTGGCCAGTCGCTGCTCGTCGTGATTCCCCAGCACATAGTTTGGCCACGCCCCTGAAGGTATCGCGGACTCGAGACCATCCACCGCCTGACGAACGCTCTCAGCGCTCCACTTGGCCTTGAGCAGGCTGAAATTGCACGGGAAGTGCAATTCGTCGAGGTTCTTTCCGTAGTACGCTGCCAGGCCCTCCGAATCGAAGATGTGAATCTCACCCATCGCCATGCGCGGCGATTCGTATTCATCGAGCATCGCCCGCACTTCCCGAAACACCTGATGGATGTCCTCATGTCCTTTGTCGTAGAGATGCTCTTGCGCGTCATAGGGACCCATCGACTTGTGCGCTTGCACCGAGCGGTCACTGGGTGGGTTGTCCCGTTCGGCAGGGTCCTTCATGATGAAGTGCGCCGCATCGATGCGGAAACCCGCGACGTTCCGGTCGAGCCAAAACCGAAGGTTGTCGAACATCGCAGCCTTGAGCTGGGGATTCCGCCAGTTGAGGTCGGGCTGCTCCTCGAGAAACGAATGCAGATAGTATTGTCCGGTCTGCTCGTCCAGCGACCACGCCGAGCCACCAAAGACGCTGAGCCAGTTGTTGGGTGGACTCCCGTCCGGCTTGGGGTCGCGCCACACGTACCAGTCGCGGCGACGGCTCTGCCGCGAGCGTCGTGAATCGATGAACCAGGGATGTTGATCCGACGAGTGGTTGATCACGAAGTCAATGATCACCTTGATGCCGACCTCGGTCGCACGCGCCACGAGCCGGTCGAACGTTTGGAGATCACCAAACATCGGATGTACGCCGCAGTAGTCCGACACATCATATCCAAAATCGACCATGGGCGATGGATAAAAGGGACTGACCCAGATTGCGTCGATACCCAGGGTATCGCTGAGGTAATCCATTCGGTCGATGATACCCTGGAGGTCGCCCACGCCGTCTCCCGTCGTATCCTGGAAGCTCCGAGGATAAATCTGATAGATGACGCCGTCCTGCCACCATCCGTAAGCGTTCTGATCGGGCAATGAAACTCTCTCCGTCATTCTGCGGATCCGGGAGACCGGATCTCGAGCCTCGTCACCACGGGAGACCTGTGACGATTCGAGCGCGTGGCCCCCGCACGGGCGATGATGCGTGGCCGGGGAATTTCGGTTGAAATCGGCTATCCGTCCAGGGCCGACGGTGTCATCGCTTGCCCTCGGTTGGAACGCGCAGTTAACGTAGTGTTGCGAGCAACGCCGCCGTACTCATGAAGCTGGACCCTTGTCGCTTCCCTGTTCACTCTCAGGCTGGTTGTGCGACTGATATCGATGTCCGTTCCCGCAGGGTTTCTCAAGACGAGTTACATGCTCGTCGTGCTCAGCTTGTGGAGTTGCTCCCCGGAGACGACGCCGGAGCGCACGGCGCTTCCTGACGAACCATCACCCCCGTTCCGCAACATCGATACGCCAACCGCCTACGTGGGGGATGAGGCATGCGCTTCGTGTCATGCAGTTCAGGCATCCGTCTACGCGCCCCACGCCATGGCCCGCTCGTTCCACCCGTGGACACCGGAGACACAAACCGAAACCCCGCTGGATGAGCCGCTGGTTCACGGCCCGTCCGGCCTGTCGTACACGGTGGTTGATATCGACGGTATGCTGTATCAGGAAGAGTTCATCATTGGCCCGGACGGTCGCAGGTTACATGAGCTACGGCGACGGATGGACTATGTCATGGGGAGTGGGGCCGTGGCGCGTACGTACTTCACTGAGGAGAACGGCCGCCTGTTTCAGCTACCCCTCACGTGGTATGACGAGGCCGGCTGGGATTGGAGCCCCGGCTACGAGATCAATAACGCCCGTTTCAGCCGATTGATGCCCAACGGGTGCATCGCCTGTCATGGTAGCTATCCCGATCCGATCCCGTTCCTCGAGGGTAAGTACGC
>JBFIZG010000380.1:0-3822 GCA_041604955.1 Gemmatimonadales bacterium
AGATAGGCCGAGAGGATGAGGAGTACCGCCAGGAACGGCAACGTGAGAAACAGGTCGGTGACCCGCATGAGGAAGTTATCGACCCAGCCCCCGATGTATCCGGCGATTCCTCCGATCGCTACACCGATCAGGGTGGACACGACGGCCACGATCGAGGCTACGATCAGCGAGGTGCGGATCCCGAACAGAATCCGCGTGAGATAGTCACGCCCGATCTTGTCCGTTCCGAAATAGTGCGAGTCCTCCAAGGTCGGAGATTGCGAGCGGTTCGCTATGTCGATCTCATCGAATTCGTACCGCGTCAGATTGTCAGCGAAAACCGCCGCTGCGATGATGAGGACCAGCACGAGAAGACTGGCGACCGCCAGCTTGTGCTGAAAGAATTTCCGTCGTGTGAGCTGCCATTGGGTCAGGTGCTCCACCTCGAGCCCCTCGCGCAGCAGCTCCTCATGCAGGATCTCCTCCTTGGTCCCGGGAAACCCAACGAGATCGTGCGAAGCCTCGGTGGGTGCCGACGAAGGGGACATGTCGGGTTCCGGCGGGCCGGGGGCGCGCGGATCAGTGCGACGTTCAGTCATAGCGGATCCTCGGATCGAGGGCAGCATACAGAACGTCTGCCAACAAGTTGAAGATAACGATGATGACTCCGGTGACCATCAGCCACGCCATCAGCGTGTATAGCTCACCACGCACAAGTGCATCGATGAAGAGCTTTCCCATCCCTGGCCATGCGAAGATCGTTTCGGTGATCACGACGCCGCCGAGCACTCCGCCAACGTTGAGCGCCGCCACCGTGACCAACGGTATGAGACCGTTGCGCAGCGCATGCTTCATCGTGACCGTACGCTCCGCGAGACCTTTAGCACGAGCGGTTCGAACGTAATCGGAGTGGAAGACGTCCAGCATTGAAGATCGCATGTACCGGCTGTATTGGGCAATGCTCACATAGGAAATCGCCATGATGGGCAGGATCATGTGCTGGATTCGGTCAATGAGCGGGAACTCGGGATTGGGTGAGCTGATCCCGAAGGTGTATACGAATCTGAAGCCAGTTTGTAGGAAGAGGCTCGTTGCCAGGAATTGCAGTATCAAGGCGAACCAGAAGATCGGCACCGAGAACCCGATGAAACTGACGGTGGTGGTTGCGTAGTCGAAGAATGAGTACTGCTTCTTGGCAGACAACACACCAAGCAGTATCGCGAGCCCGACGGCAATCAGCTCGGCGATCACAACGAGTTGAGCAGTTTGCCACATGGCCCGGCTGAGATCTGGCCAGATAGGCTTGTTCCCCAACATCGTGGTTCCGAACCCGTCGAAGAATGCGTCGCCAAGCCAGTAAAAGTACTGGATGAGAATCGGATCGTCGAGATGTTTGCGGTCGACGATGTTCTGAATCGTCTGTTGGCTGACGTCGGGAACGAGCCGGATCTGGGATATAGGATCGGTTACCAACGACATACCGAAGAACACCAGCATGGTGGCCACCATCAGTACGGGGATGCTGTATAGCAGCCGGCGCGTGACGTACGTCATCATCCGGTGGTGGCACCTCCTGATTCGAGGCCGTTCTGCATGAATCTAACAAAACCCGGCTGCGTTCGACCGTGATAGAGAAGGAGGGGCCGCCAGGCCCCTCCTTCTCTAAGTAACGAAAAGGCTCGCCTATTCTTCGTACAGGGTCACAAACGCATCTGAGATCAGATTGGGAACATACAGGAAGTCCGGCGTGATCGTATACGCGCTCTGTAGCACCGCCTCGGCTACCAGACCGGCTGCGAACAGGTTCCCGTCCGGGGTCTGGGTGTTGAGGCTTTCCGGCTGCTGATCGGCGCCGAAGACAATCGTGTCCTTGCCGGCCCAGGTCTCAACGTTCCACATCGGACCCACCTGGGTGGCATTGTCCTTGGGACCGGAGATGTCGGAGTACCAGGCGAAGAACGTCGGCTTCTGATACATCGGGATGAGCGGGATTTCGGCCAGCCAGAGCTCGTCGGCCTCGTTGTAGAGGCGCGCGCGTTCTGCCGGATCGGTCGCCAGATCCGTCTGTCTGATCAGAGCGTCAACCGTCTCGTCACAGTAGCGCAGGTTGTTGATGGCTCCGAACCCGTTCGGAGCATCGCCCTCGCAGTGGTAGAGCGTGTTCGCGCCGAACGGATCGGGGCTACCGACCCAGGCGAAGTTGAAGATCTGCCATTGTGTGTGGTCCCCGTAGAAGTTCTCATCGGCGAAAACCTCAGAGGCAGGCCCGAACGTGGCAACTACCTCGATCCCCACTTCCTTCAGCTGCTGTTGAGCGACTTCGAACTGCAGCTCGCGCGCCTCGTTGCCGGCCGTGGTGTCCCACGTGAACGACAGGCGCTCGCCGTCACACTCGTAGATGCCGTCGCCGCCTTTCGCACAGCCGTTGCTTTCAAGCAGCGCCGCCGCTCCGGCGGGGTCGTAATCGTACTGGCTGAAGTGGTCTTCATAGTTGGCGGTGCCGTTCATCCAAACTGAGTTGTTGAGCGGCACTGCCGTCGGCGCCAGTGGCTGGATTATGGCCTCGACGATGGCAGCGCGGTCGATGCTCTTCGCGATCGCTTCACGGATGAACTTCTGAGACAGGAGCGGATCAGAGTGGTTGAAGTCGAAGTGCTCCCAGATTGGCCCCAAGCCGGCCTCCGAAATAACCCCGTCGATGGTCGCGACCTGCTCAACCAGGTCCAGCTGCGGCTGTGGATAGAACATGTCGATCTCGCGTCCCCTCAACGCCTGCACCTGGGTCTGCGATTCCTCGATGAACGGAATGATGATTTCTTGAACGTCACCCACCGGCGTCCCGTCGATAAACGTGTCGCGCCAGTAGTTCGGATTCCGCACGAGCTTGATGTTCTGATCCTTGGTCCAAGAATCGAAGATGAACGGCCCGGAGCCGAGCGTGATCTGATCGGTCCAGAAGCTGTTGAAATCCTGACCCTCAAACTCGTGTTTGGGGATAATCGGTGCGGAGGTGTTTGACCATAGGGCTTGCCAGGGCGCATAAACGGTTGGGAAATCGAGACGGAACGTCTTGTCGTCTATCACCTCGGTGTTGATGACCTGATCAAAGCCGCTTCGCGACAGAATGTCGTTGTCCGGATTCATGATCGTGTCGAAGGTGAACTGGAAGTCGTCGGCCGTGACTGGCACTCCGTCGGACCAAGTAGCGTCGGGGTGGACGTTGAAGGTCACCGACATAACGGCCCCCTCCACCGGCGCCTGCCCTTCAGCCACAGGAGTGGTAGTAGCTGTCGGCTCCGTCGTCACCGGAGCCAGCGTGGTTGTGCTGCTCGTAGTCGTAACCTCTGCGGCTTCGCCGCAAGCGGTAGCCATCAGGGCAAAGGCCGTGAGTACCGCGAACGCCCGCACTCTCTTACGTAATGATGCCACTTGGATTCCTCCGTTGATTGGTTCTACCGAGCGGAAAACCGTACGTTTTCAGCTCCGCGTCACGTCGACTCGTCACTCGGACAGAACCTCGCCGCGACGAACAGACCGTCAGGCTACAACAACGCCGGAAATGTCTGCAACATTTTTCGCGGCTTCGGCTTGCGGAACTAGCCCTTGGCCTGGTCGGCGACGGCCGCGGCAGCCGCCTCGGCGGCCTTTGGATCGCCCAGGTAGCGGGATGATCGCGGCCGCAGCGCCTCGTCGAGCTCATATACGAGGGGGATTCCGGTGGGGATGTTCAGTCCGACAATCTCCTCCTCCGAGACATCGTCGAGGTGTTTCACCAGCGCTCGCAGACTGTTGCCGTGCGCCACCACCAGCGGGATCCGGCCGGCCAGGAGCAGCGGGGCGATG
>JBFIZG010000381.1:0-3821 GCA_041604955.1 Gemmatimonadales bacterium
CGTCCATCCCGGCACTCGCGCTCCGCGCCGGGGTATTGTTTAGGATGCGGCGCCCGGTGGCGTACAGGGCACCGACACAAAACTTTTGGATCCTACTTGCGTGGAGGATCACGCAGCGGCCGCTTTCAGAGGCATTTCACATATCCAACGGCCGGTTCGCTCACGCCCGAGGCCATTGAACCGCGGAGCAGAGTGGACATGACGCACCAGCACTCGCAATCGATGACGCTACGAGATCAACGGACCGAATCCCAACCGCGCAAACCGGAGGTGCCGGCGACGACCTACCATCGCCCGGCGCTGCCACCGAGCGTGTTCGAGATCGACCCCGACATCGAGGAACGGATCGACCGAACGATCCAGCAGTACGGATTGTCGGAAAACACCGCTCGCCAACTGTTGCGAGATTGGTGTGAGCGAAGCCCGTTTGCCAAAAAGGACGTTCCCTTCGACAAGCTGCCCCTTCGGGCGGTGAGCAGCGCCGTTTTGTTGATCGACCAACTGATCCAAATCGAAAAGCGGTCCCTCACCTCGACAACAGAACCGTATCACGGGCACGCCGACGTGGAGCCGGAGGATTTGGAGGACGTTTGGGAGACCCAGCGGTTTGGAAAATTCAAGAAGGGTTCGATGAGCTGGGAGCGGCGAGGCAGCCTCGAAATCCTCAACTGTCATGAATGTGACGGCACCGGTAAGCTCACGTGCTCGCGATGCGAGCAGGGAAAGATCCCGGCAAAGTGCGCGGCGTGTCGCGGCAGCGGTCGCTCGCAAACCGGCCATTGCGAGGAATGTGGTGGAAGCGGAAAGACGCAGATAGCGTGCAAACAGTGCCGCGGCAAGGGGTTCGAGCGGTGTTCGGCCTGTGAAGCCGCCGGCCGGTTGCGTACCTACCAGACCATCAAGGCGACGGCGAAGATCGTTCAACGCTCGACGGTGATCAGCGCCCCTCCCACCATTGACAAAGCGTGGATCAAGGCCGCTCCGGCGGGCGAAGCCGAATGGTTCGAGGGCGAAGCCGACGTTCTGGGGCCCTACGTCGGGAAACCGCTGCCGAAGGACGCCCGCGTGCGGGTGGCGCAATACGGAATCCGGGTCGTCCCGATCGGCTGGGCCTCATTGTTCGTGGGTAAAGAGGTCAAAGTCTATTTCGTCGGGACCAACCACGACATCAAACGCGTCGGACCCTTACTCGACAAGAAGAAGATCATCACCAACGTTGCCGCCCTCGTCCCTGTCGTTGCGGGTCTGATCTACATCGGCATGCTCCTGCTATGATCGCGGGTTCCAGTTTTGCACTGAATCATCCGCCGATGACCCCCAAGATCCAGGCGCTCGCCAAGGCCCCATAGATTCCCAGTACATACCCGACAACGGCCATCAGCAGACCGACCGGGGCCATCGCCGGGTGGTAGACACCCGCAACCACTGGCGCCGATGCGGCTCCCCCAATGTTGGCCATCGAACCAGTTGCAAAGAAGAAAAGCGGCGCCCTGATCAGCCGCGCCGCAATGAGCAACACCGTGGCATGAATCGCGATCCACACGATACCGGCCGCGAGAAACGCTGGCGCCTCCAACACTGCCTTCAAATCAGCCTGCGCGCCGATCGCGGTGAGCAGGAGGTACAACGCCACGTACCCAATCTTGGATGCCCCCACTTCCTCGAGGTTCCTGACGGGCGTAAACGAGAGCAGCAGCCCAAACGTCACGATAATCAGGACGGCCCACGTCGTGTTACTGATGATGGTGGGGTCTCCCAAAACGGGGAGGTGCTGGCCAGCCATCACCGCAGCGACGGCGGCCGCGATGCCGATGCCGACGATCACCGCCGCATTTCGTACGTCGATTGGCGTGCGATGGGCGTCGATGTCGGCCAACCGGCGATTGGTTTCTTCGATGGCGCCTGTCCGCGCGCGGGTGGCGGTGTCGAACTTGTGTTGCCATCCACTGAAAAACAGTAACACTCCCATCCACCCGTATCCGACCACGGTATCGACCACGATGATCGGTCCAAACAGCGCCTCAGGGGTGTCGACACTCTCGGCAATCGCCACCATGTTGGCCGTACCCCCAATCCAACTGCCCGAGAGCGCGGCAAGACCCTTCCAGGCATCGTCAGGGAGCAGGCCGCCGAACAGCAACAACGCCACCGGCGCCCCCACGATGATGCCGATCGTTCCGGCCGTGACCATGAAAAGCGCCATGGCGCCGAGCTTCGCAATCGCCTTGAGGTCGACGGAGATCATGAGCAAGAACAACGCGATCGGTAACAAGTACCGCACCAGCCAGTCATAGGCAGGCGACTGCGGTGGTGTGATCCCGAGCGTTGTCGTGATCGTGGGGACGAAATACACGTAGATCACCGCAGGCGTCAGATTGAAGAGCTTCTGGAGCCGCGGGTGACCGCTCAGCCAAAAGATCGCGGCGAGCACGAACGCCAGAAACGCGACGACGGCCATCGGATCGTTCAGCAGAGCACCGGAGGTCTCGGTCATGAATCCTCGCAGCGGTTCATTTCGCGAACCCGACTCGGGTGATCCTGCCATTGGGACCGACCGCCCAACCGGCGTTCGGTCCGGCGAAGTCCACACTCCAATAATTGAGTGTGTCGAGACGCAACCAGGTCGTGCCACGGTCGAGCGTGTAGGAGGCGCCTTTTGGTCCCACTGCCACGACGATCGGGCCCTCGGACCCGGGTACCAATGCCGATCCGTACACGGCGCCGGAAAACGACGGCCGACCGCCCAACGTCCATGTCCGGCCACCATCGTCGGTGACAGCGACGTTGTCGGCGAATGCGTCGGGACTGGACAACTCGCCGCCAAGCGCGAGGCCGCGGTGTTCGTCGTGAAACGCTAGCGTCGTGATTCCCGACGTCGCCGTGCCGCTCACGATCGGCGTGTCGAAAACCGACCACGTCGCGCCCCGGTCGTCGGTACGAAAAACACGGGCCGCACCGCCAGCGCCCGTACCGATCCAGGCATATCCTGGTGGCCGGGTTTCCACACACGTGCCGCTCGCCGCAAAGGCGCCTTCACCGTCCAGGGCAACGGGCAGCGACGTCGGAGCAACCCGTGTCCAGTTCCTTCCCCCATCTGCCGTCGTGATGAGCACCAGCTGCCCGTCAACCGCATCACTCATGGCAATGCCATGGCTGCTCCCCCAAAAATCCATGCAATCGAAGAACGCCCGGGGTTCCTGATTGGTGAACTGTAACTCCCAGCTCATCCCTCCGTCGCTGGTCTTGTAGATCCGTGACATATCGCCCGGACCCGCACTCAGGAGATAGGCGGTATCGGCGCTCACGGCATGGACGTCACGAAACTGCAACGTGTCGGGCCCGGAGACCACTCCTGGCTGCCACGTCCTTCCACCGTCTATGGTCCGAACGAATGTCGCGCCATGACCCCCTACCCACACCACGAGCGAGTCCACCGGGCTCACGGATTGGAGGAGTACGTCCGTTCCGGAACGCTGTGCCGCCAA
Source organism: Gemmatimonadales bacterium (assembly GCA_041604955.1). Lineage (GTDB taxonomy): Bacteria > Gemmatimonadota > Gemmatimonadetes > Gemmatimonadales > GWC2-71-9 > JBFHWR01. The sequence goes on from JBFIZG010000381.1 coordinate 3,486, forward strand.
CATAGGTCTCGGCACCTCCACCCCCGTCGGGCGGTTGCCGGTCCTGTTCTCCCGGCATGCGGCCGTCATCATCAGTCCCAGAACGACGCAGCCCGCTTTCCACACACCGGAACCCGTGGTCTCGAGAACCCACCTACCGCGCACGAATTCGTCCTCCAATGGCGGTCAATTCCATGTGCGCCGTGCCGCCACCCATCGCTTGAGGGAGCCTGGTCGTGCCAAAAACCACGAAATGCGGTCGGTCGCGCATGACCCGAAGCGTCGCCGCTCCGGCCCCGTCGTCGTCGGTCGGCGTTACCGAGACGACGTACGTCTCGAACGTGCCAGCCAAACTCC
>JBFIZG010000382.1:0-3807 GCA_041604955.1 Gemmatimonadales bacterium
CGAGGTTCAGATACCCGCAGTTGACGTCGATCAACAGCTCAAGCGTGATGCTTCGATTCGCCTGATCGAGCGACAAGACGTGGAACTTGCCGAAGCGCGGGAGCGCGCCAAGAAACGAGCAGAACAGCGATGCAGTTCGAGATCGCGCAGCGAATACGGTGCCCGGCGTGACCGCCAGCGCCCTGTCCGACACGTAGTCATCCCGCGGCGCCTTCTTCAGATCCGTAAACGATTGATCTCGACGCTGCACGCCGGTGCCGGAGATCAAGCCCAAGGCGTCCGCTGGGTAGATCAGTGCACGCCCGGTCGTGTCGATGTCGAACGCGATGTCGAAGATCTCACCGCGGTCCGTCCGGACGAGCTGGAGGTCTACCATGTCGTAGCCGCTCGGCGCCGTGATCGGGGTACCGCGAAGCGCAAACATGGTTACGGTGTCGACTTCGTTCGGAAACGTGGCCGGAGGAAGCCCGAGGTCCCCGCCGCACGCTGCGCTGCCCCAGAGGACCGTAGCGAGCCCGGCGGTCAACCACCAGTGAGTAAACGAGATACGTGACATGTGTGGGAGAAGATTAGTGGTGTGCTGAAACCCGGTCAACCGGGGACGAGTCGCTTGACTTCGACCAATGGGCTGTCTAGCTTGGCCGCCATGTCGACGATACGCGACGTGGTTCGCGATCTTGCGGAACGCGAAGGCGTCGACGCGGTAGTCGTGTTGGGTCCTGACGGCATCCCCATCGATTCCTCAACGAGCGGCTCCGTGGAAGCGGAGGATTTTGCGGCCATGGTTCCAAGGGCGGTGAGCGCCATCGGCGACCTCGGGGCGGCAGCCGGCCGGGTCGCGTTTTCCACCGGGGTCGCCGAATACGACGATGGGCTCTTGATTCTAACCAGACTCACTCCGAGGGCCTTGATGGCCATTTCCGTCCGGCATGGCGTGAACATCGGGCCGCTGTTGCACGAGCTTCGCCGCGATCATCCGGCGATGGCGGCGTTATTCTGACATCGCCGTGTCGGAATCGACCGTCGACGCTAGGGTGAACCAGAACAGCCCGGTCGGAACGGGGTCCCTGCGACATGCGGGACCGTCGTGAGCCGTTGGATCGCGGTCCTAGCCGGTGGGGGGGGCACGCGCTTCTGGCCGCTCTCGACGCCGACGCGACCGAAGCAACTGCTCCCCCTGGCGGGCACGCGGCCGCTCCTACAGCAAGCGGTCGAGCGCGTTGCCGACATCGCCACACCTGAGCGCATCCTGATCATCACGGGCCGAGCACTGCTGGATGTGACGCGGGAGCTTCTCCCGTCCATCCCCGCCGACAACATTCTCGTGGAACCCCGCGCGGCGTCGACAGGCCCTGCCCTGACGTGGGCGACGTGGGTGGTGCACGAGCGCGACGCCTCGGCGACGGTGTTGTCTCTGCATGCGGACTGGTTCGTGCCCGACGCTGGCGCATTCTGCGCCACGGCTGCATACGCCATGGATGTCGCCGAACGCCACGACGTTCTGGTCACCGTGGGTGTGCAACCGTCCCGTCCTGAAGTTGGCTACGGGTACATCCAGCCTGGCGACCCCTTGGAGGATGATGCGTTTTCGGTTCGGACGTTCGTCGAAAAGCCCGAACGAGGGCGTGCGGAAGACCTGATTCGGGACGGGGCACTGTGGAACAGCGGTTTGTTTGCCTGGACGGCCGATCGTTTCATGAGGGAGACCCATGCGGTCGCACCGGAAATCGCGCCGCACTTGGCGTGCCTCGAACGCGGCGATGAGGCGGCGTTTTTCGCCTCGGTCACCCCCATTGCCATCGACCACTCACATTTCGAACGAAGCCGTCGCATCGCCTGCGTGCCGGGCCGTTTTGCGTGGGATGATATCGGAACGTGGAGCGCCCTCGCTCGCGCACGCGAGACCGATCCGGCAGGGAACGTTTTGGTGGGTGAGACGTTTGCTCGTGACACGCGCGGATGTGTCGTCTGGGCCGATGATGCCGCTGTGGTCGTCGACGGGGTGGAGGATCTCGTCGTGATTCAGACGGCCGAGGTTACGCTCATCACGACACGCGAACGGGCCACCCAACTCAAGGATCTGTTGGACGCGATGCCCGCCGACATCCGGAACCGACCGACGTGACCACACTCTTTCTGTTGGATCCCCCTCCTACGGCTGCTTGGCTTCCGTTTGCTGACTCCCGACCGCTGTGTGAGCTACGTGCCGGGGCGTGGCTCGTTCGCGAACGGTGGGAAGCGGTCGCCCAGACAGAGGCCGCCGGCATCTTCGGCGCGCCACACTTGACCTCGTTCGTGGAAGACGGCGTCCCCGCGGTGCGCGGACAGGAAGCCGTCGAGGGACCAGCGATTATTGGCCGGTCGGATTTTGCACCGGAGGGCGATCCGCCGGCGCTTGGCGATCAGGCCCTGCGATTGGTCAATGGGGACACGGTGGTCGGCTGGTGGGCGCCACCGGGCGTCGTGTGGGAGTCCGAGTCCCAGGATTGGCCGGACGCCGAAATCACCGGCGTCCCGTTGCATGGGGCGTATGATATCATCGGCGCCCTCGAACATCTCCTTCCGGCCGACACCGTCGATTTTACGCGTGAGGCGGGCGATCCCGTTCCCGACGGGAGTATCGTCATCGGGGATCCAGGTGACGTCGTATTGCTTGGCGCACGCGTGGAACCGGGTGTCGTGTTCGACGTGCGGCAAGGGGTGATCGTGCTCGAGCAACATTCCTATGTCCGAAGCGGAACGCGACTCGAGGGGCCGCTCTACGTGGGTCCCGGAACCGAGGTGCTCGGCGGATCGCTGGCGCAGTCGAGCATCGGCCCCCGGTGCAAGGTCCGGGGCGAGTTACTCCGCGTCGTGTTTCTGGGCTACGGCAACAAGGCCCACGATGGCTTTGTTGGCGATTCCGTCATTGGCCGATGGGCAAACCTCGGCGCCGATACAGTGACGTCGAATCTCAAGAACACGTACGGGTCCGTGCGTCTCGACGTTCCGGGGGGACGTCTCGAGACGAACCGGCAATTCTTGGGGAGCTTGATTGGCGACCATGCCAAGACCGCTATCGGTACGCTCTTGACGACGGGGACCGTCGTGGGCGTCGGCGCAAACGTCGTCGCGCCGCTGCGGCCGCCCAAATACGTACCGCCGTTTACGTGGGCCGAGGTCGGCACCGCCATGGAGAAAGACGGATTCCTGGAAGTGGTCGAACGCGTCATGCCAAGACGACAAGTGGAGTTCACTGAGGAAGTGCGCGCGATGTTAGAAGCGATCTACCTGTACGCAACCGCTCGATGAAGGTCTCGGTCTTGGGCAGCGGAAGCCGCGGCAATGCGATTGCCGTTCAGGCGAATGGCGCGACGATCCTGGTAGACGCCGGATTCGGCGTGCGTGCGCTCAAACGTCGCCTCGCATCGAGCCATATCTCGCCGGAGTCGATTACCGCCATCCTGCTCACGCACGAGCATGGCGATCATGCGCGCGGCGCATCACATTTCGCGCGCCGACATGGTCTTCCGGTGTGGGGGTCTGAGGGGACGCTGTTCGCGCTTCGCAATCAGTTGCGCGACGTCGTCACGTGTCCGCTCACGCTTACCGGAGCGAACGACGTGGGACCGTTCACGGTGCGCGCGGTTCGCACCAGTCATGACGCCGCCGAGCCGGTGGCGGTGACACTTGCGACGCGGGGCGGTGCCACGGTGGGCTTGGCGTACGATCTCGGGCGTCCGACCGGCGGTGTTCGCGCCCTACTCCGCGACGTACACTGCCTCTTGCTCGAGGCCAATCACGACGACGCGCTTCTCAGAGCGGGCC
>JBFIZG010000383.1:0-3803 GCA_041604955.1 Gemmatimonadales bacterium
CACGATCGACCGCTACGTGCGCGACGCATGCCACCCACGTCGGCATGTTCCGCTCCTGGCCGTGACATACCGCGACGCCCCGGCCCTCGCCCGCAGGGAGCCGCGTTCCCCAACCGGACTGGTCTCGGACCATGCGCAGGACGTTGGCCAACCGGGCGGCGCCACCAACGCTGGACGGCGCCGTGCCGGCGTTCTTGCCTTGGGCGTCCAACATCGCGAGACGAAACTCGATCGGGTCGGTGCGAGTTCTCGCGGCCAGTTCGTCCATGAACGACTCGACACCCCAGCCAACCCAGCCGGGTCCGACGGATCGGAGCCAGCCCGGGAGGAACGTGCGTTGCGCCAGTTCGTTGTTGATTGCGCGCACACGGTGGTTGGGAATCGAATACCAGTGGTCGGCTCCATGGATGGAAAACGGGTCGAACTTGCCGTTGCCGTCCACACCGTCACCCAGGAACCCGGGCGCCATCGCCAGGGTCGGCCACCCGGCCGCGGCGGCATGCTCGATGCCGGTGACGCGACCCCGTGCGTCAATCGAGGCGTCGAACCGCTGGACTGACGCGGAACGCGCACAATCGAACCGGGAATCGTCCTCGCGGGTGAAGACGACCTTCACGGGTCTGCCGATTGCCTTCGCGGCCAACGCGGCCGGTACCATGTAGTCGCCAAACAGCCGGCGGCCGAACCCGCCACCCAGGTAGTGTTGATGGATGACGATGTTCTCCTCGGACACTTCGAGCGCCGCAGCGAGCACGGGTAGGATCAACGACTGCCACTGGTTCCCCGCGTAGATGTGCCACGTGCCCTCCGAGAACTCGGCGATGGCGTTGGCGGGTTCCAGGGTGAAATGGAGCGTTGTTGCCGTGCGATACGTTGCCGAATGGCGCCGTGCAGCCCGTGCGGCGGCAGTCCGGACGTTCCCCTCGTTCACGAAGAGTGTGCCGGTGTCTTTCCGATTTGCGAGCCGGGTCCCTTCGGCGAGGATGTCGTCCTCAGACACGTTCGCCGTCGGTCCGGCATTCCACTCGACTTGGAGGGCGTCGCCCGCCTTGATTGCCGCCCACTGCGAATCCGCAAGCGCAACCACCCACCCCTGAAGGGTTTCGCTGGGGTCGGTGAGGATCTCGTATCCCTGGTAGCCGGTGATCTCTTTCGCCGCGGTATCATCGACGCTGACCACCTCGCTCCCGTATCGCGTCGGCGGCATGACCGGGCGGGCGTACACCATGCCGGGGCGTTCTGCATCGATCCCGTACGTGGCGGTGCCGTCGGACTTGGCGGGAACGTCCAACGCGCGCGTCGGCTTGCCGATGAGTCGCCGATCCGACGGCGACTTGATGGGCATCGCCTCCAGCTCCTCCGGAGTGAACGTGCGATCGATGTCACCTTTCCGCACGATATCGCGATAACTCACCCGTCTGTCGCCACAGATCACCGCGCCGTTCTCGGCAACGCAATCTGCGGGGTCTTCGCCGAGCATCTGGGCGCCCGCTTCCACCAGCACCGTCCGTCCCGCGGCGCCGGCCTGCGAGAGTTGGTTGAACGTGGTGAACACCGACCACGAACCGCCGGTCACCATGTATCCCCATTTGGGATCGGTATCGACGTGCTTGATCGAGACGGTCGTCCAGTCGGCCTCCAGCTCGTCCGCCACGACGCGGGCGAGCGCGGTTCCGACATGTTGGCCCATCTCCGCCTTGGCGATGTTCACGAGCACCTGTCCGTCGCCATTCATCTCGAACCACACCGTGGGTGAGAAGCGGCGCGCCGACAGTGCACTGCGGGCACAACCGTTCAGGCTCACACCAAACCCCATCACGAGACCCGCGCCAACCGAACCCACGAGGAAGGACCGGCGCGACATCTCGGTCGTTTCGAGTGTCTTCGCAAGACTAGCCATTGTCCGTCCCCCTATTCGAGCTGTCAGCGGCAGCGTGGATCGCGCGCTTGATTCTCGTGTAGGCCATGCAACGGCAGAGGTTGCCGTTCATATGGCTCGTGATCTCGGCGTCGCTCGGTGCGGGGTTTTCATTGAGGAGTTGGGCCGCCTGCATGATCTGGCCTGACTGGCAGTAGCCGCATTGGGGCACCTGTTCGTCGACCCATGCCGTCTGAAGGGGGTGCCGGCCGCGTTCATCCAGTCCTTCGATGGTCGTGACACTCGTTCCCGCTGCCGAAGCGACCGGTACGACGCAGGACCGCGTCGCCTGACCATCGACGTGGACGGTGCAGGCACCGCACATCGCGATCCCGCACCCGAATTTGGTGCCCTTCAGGCCAAACTCGTCCCTGATCACCCACAGGAGCGGCGTGTCGTCCGCGGCGGCGGACGAGACTCGTCTGCCGTTCAATCTGAAGTCAGTCATCGTTCTTGTCCCCTAATACGAGGAATGCGAGCGTAGAGAAGGCACGGGTCTTGGCACCCGATTGTGTTGATGGACCAGGCGAATGGGAGCCTCTCCCGCGGGCCGGTTCGAAAGGGTCGGGAACACGGGCGACGCAGCCGTCGCGTACGCGGCGAGACAGGGAACGCCCGAAACGGAGCCGGTCGAGAACAGTTCGAATGAGCACGTCTTTTCGTGGGGTTTCGGCCCTGACCGAACGTGCAGTTTCGCATCTGAACTGTCAAGGCAAAGGTGGCATCCAGCTTGGAGCCGTCGTCGCCTGCTCGAAATGCTGTGGATCGGGCGCCGCACGCATGCTTCACTCGGCGACGGAAGGTCCAGGGACTCGCGCGCACCGCGCAGAAGCCTCATCTTGCTCGGTGATGAGCGACGACTTGCTGCGATTGAGGGCCGCCCTCGCCGATCGCTATACGATTGATCGGGAGCTGGGACAGGGCGGCATGGCTACCGTCTACCTTGCCGACGACCGGAAACACGCTCGGAAGGTCGCGGTCAAGGTCCTTCGCCCCGAACTTGCTGCCGCACTGGGTACAGAGCGGTTCTTGAACGAAATCAAGGTCACCGCCAACCTTCAGCACCCACACATCCTGCCACTGTTTGAGTCGGGCGAGGCGGACTCGTTCGTCTACTACGTGATGCCGTTCGTGGAGGGCGAATCGCTGAGCGATCGCCTGAAACGTGACGGGCAACTCTCTCTCGAACGTGCGTTGAGTATCACCAAGGATGTGGCCGCCGCGCTCGGGTACGCGCATGGTCGCGGGGTGGTACATCGTGACATCAAGCCTGAGAACATCTTGCTCGAAGATGACGAGGCGCTGGTTGCCGACTTTGGAATCGCTCTCGCGGTCTCGCGCGCGGAACGGGACCGGCTGACCGCCACCGGCCTCTCGCTCGGGACGCCTGCGTACATGAGCCCGGAACAGATCGGAGGTGAGGCCACTGTCGACGGGCGGAGCGACGTCTACGCGTTGGGTTGTATGCTGTATGAGATGCTGACCGCCAAGATTCCTTTTACCGGGCCGACACTTCAGGCGATCGTGACCAAGGCGCTCACGGAAGCGCCGCCCTCGGTACGTGACGCGAGGCCCGACATCCCTAAATTGATTGACACGGCCCTCAAACGGGCGCTCGCGAAACAGCCGGAAGACCGCTACCAGTCCCCCGGGGAGTTCTACGAGGCCTGTGCCATGGCAGCGGCGCCGCCACGGGGCAAATTGCCACGGCTCGCCATCGGCATTGCCGCCGTGGCGATCGCGGTACTCGGATTGTGGGGCTGGCGGACCGCTCGCGTCTCGGACGCCAGGTCCAGCCTGCGGGACATCGAAACGCTCGCCCAGTCGGGACGCTACGCCGAGGCGTACGCGATGGCCGAAAGAGCCGAGCGCTCCCTCGGCGCTG
>JBFIZG010000384.1:0-3802 GCA_041604955.1 Gemmatimonadales bacterium
CACCTCGCGAAAACGCGTTCGTCAGATCCCCCCAGTATCGCCGATAGATCACACTCTCGACCGGCATGTTGAAATCACCGGTAACCAGAAACGGGCCGTCTCCTTCATCCACCCAACGACGGGCTCGCCGGGACTCGATTTCGCGTAACACGGACTTCGACGCGAGATCCTGGGCTCCCAGGGCGACCCGCCCAGCCCGCACCTGCTCGAACCCGGAACGCGGCGTATCCAGATGGACGTTCGTGAGTTGGATGAGGGCGATCGGTGTTCTGATGGCATATCGAATGACCCAGCCAGAGCCGCCGGCGTATTGCACCGGTTCCCGCTCCTGTTGGGCCACCCCGTCGATGGGGTATCGACTCACGAGACAGAGTGAGCCACCAGAACTGTGCACGAACCAATCTGTCGCCTCGCGCATGAGATCGACGTCCTCCAGACTGCACTCTTGAATCGCGATGACGTCAGGCCGGAGCGTGAGAAGCGTGGCGACTTCCTGTGACCCGACATTCCAGCCACCGGCGGTGTTGAACGTCACCACCCGTATGTCATCAGGTTGGTCGGCGCCCCCGAGCCACGTCCGCCACCCGGTCCGAAATCCCAACACCGGCCCAAGGATGATGACGGTCGCCACCAGGAGCGGTGCGAACGGTCCCCGCCTCCAGATCGCGGAGGGAATGAGGACGGCGAGGGGAAGAAGGACAACCCAGCGCGGCCCGAACAAATACAACGTGGAGAGCCACCACACGTCACCGTACCACCACATTCCCGCCCATACCCCAATCGCGACGAGGAGGTACGCCCAACACGCGGTCCACGTGACGCGCCCGAGCCGGGTCGTCGCCGACCGTTGGTACCGGTCGAGGAGCCAGGCGAGGACGCGGCGCCAGCGCGTTGGGTCGACCGACGCGTTGCAGCGAGGGCAACGCGCGGACGCCCAAAACCTGTCTGGTTTCAGCCGGACTCGATGATGACTCGTGGAACAACGAACGATGACGCTCAGCGGGAATTATGCCTTCGGAGAACCAGTCGTGGGCTTTGGACGCGGAAGCAGAACGCGAATGGTAGTTCCGACGGCGGGTGTGCTGTCGACCTTGATCGTGCCGTGGTGCGCTTTCACCATGCCGAGCACGCTGGCCATTCCGAGCCCACCACCGTCTTCTTTGGTCGAAAAGAACGGATCAAACATTCTCGCCAATACTCCAGGCTCCATGCCTCGGCCCGAATCGGCAACTTCGACGAACACGTAGGACCCGGCGTCGAGATTCTGATCGAGATACGTGGTCGCGAGGTAGTCTCGATCCACGTCCATGACGCCCGTCGTGATCGTGACCGGGCCGGGCTTCCCATCGAGTGCCTCGGAAGCGTTCGCCACCAGGTTCATGATGGCCTGCCTGAGGAGATTCGGATCGGCCATGATGGGGGGCACGGGATCACCGAACTTGAACTGCACGGTCGCGTTGTCGGCGACCACCGCTTCGATGAGGTGGTTGGCGTCCTGAATGAGACGATTCACGAACACCGCACAGACTTCGTTTGCCCCTCGGCCGGAGTACGTGAGCAGCTGATTCGTGAGGTCGAGCGCGCGCCGCGCCGCCCGCTCGATGCTTTCAAAGAGTTGTCGGCCCGTCGGTGTGTGGTCCCGCAACACGCGCGCGAGCGCCGCGTCACCCAAGATCCTCATGAGAAGATCGTGGAAGTCGTACGCGATCATGCCGGCCAATTTGCCCAGGCTCTCGAGCTTGTCTGCCTGACGGACCTGTGCCTCGAGGGCCCGCCGTTCCGCCTCTGACCGGTCACGCTCGACCGCGATCCCCACAAGGTGCGTCGCGTCTGCAACCAGCTCGAGATCATTGGCCGACGGCGCCCGTGGCTCCCGATAGTACATCGCAAAGGTGCCCAGCACGGCCCCCGTGCGCGAGCGGATCGGCGTCGACCAACACGCCTGTAACCCGTGGGCGAGCGCGAGATCTCGGTAATTTGCCCACAGCGGGTCGGTAGCAATCTCCGCGACGATCACCTGTTCGTTCCGGTGTGCCGCCGTGCCGCAGGACCCCTCCGAAGGCCCGATGCTAACCCCGTCGATCGCGTCGCAGTACTCGGTAGGCAGGCTTGGGGCCGCACCATGTCTGAGCGTGTTGCCTTCCGTCAGCAGGACTGAACAGAGCACCCCCGGCGCATGCTCCTCGATGAGGTGACAGATGCCATCCAGGACGTGGGGGAGCGGTTCACCAAGTGCCACCCACTCCAGGATCTTTGTCTGACCCTTGTGGAGTGCTTCCGGAGGCGGTCGGAGGGTGGCTGCAGAATCGGGTTTGCGCACGCACTGCTCCCGGTTAACGCGAGGCTCCCGCCCTTACCCGCGGGCACTGATCGTCCTCGAAACATGCGATGATGGGTCCGCAGATGCCAGCGCTACCTCAGCACTCGCGCTCCCAGGCAACCGAGTAGTGATGGCCGCATTCTGGACACTGGACCTCGCCCGGATGACCGGCGAGCCGCACACGGGACCGGGACAGGGGACAGACCGCGTATACCAGGCCGAGATCGAGCGGCGTTCCGCGCACGGGGTTGGGATCATCCGACTCTCTGACCACCACGCTGAACCGCGCCGGGAGGTGGCGACGAATTTCGAGAAGGTTTCGGGGCACCTCAATGACCGCGCGCACGATGTCGATAACCACGCGGTCAGACCCTTCATCTCGGACGATCCGATTCCACGCCCCGCGCCGGAGTCCGAAGCCTCCGGGGGGAACGACTCTGCCCCATCCGAGCGTCTCGGATGTGTGCGTGTGACGGGACGCCCGCTTAGGCATCTACCATCTGCCGCATTCCGATCCGCGCGCGCGCCGACCCGCACCGCACGAAGTCATGTCGGGTTCACCACGGCAAGCTGTATCTTCTGCACGGCGCAAGATGAGGAACTGGCTGTCGCGAAACAAGGTGCCGGCAACAAACCCCAGGGTACGTTGCGGGCTGAGACTCCCCGCGAGACGTGCTTTGCGGATTCCCTGCCCCAGGCGCTTAGATTACGTCGATGTCGAAATCGCTGAGAATTCTCCTCCTGCAGGCTCGCCACGCTCACGATCTGGCGCGGAACGAGGAGATTACGTCGTTCGCCGAGAAGGCTGGGCTCGACCGAGGGCAGATCCGACCCCACGATCTCCTGGCAGGTCCCCCGTCACTCGCCAAGATCCGAAGGCACGATGCGATGATGGTGGGCGGCAGCGGCGACTATTACGTGTCCAAGGGCAACCTGCCGCAGTTCTCCGCTCTGCTCTCAGTCTTGACGGAAGTGGTGGATCGGGGTCATCCCACTTTCGCCTCCTGTTTTGGGTTTCATCTCCTGGTCAAAGCCCTCGGTGGAGAGCTTGTCCACGATATCCCGGCCATGGAGGTCGGGACGTTCGAGATCCGGCTCACAGATGACGGGCGTGCGGATGAGTTGGTGGGAACATTGCAGCCGACGTTCTACGCCCAAGTCGGCCGAAAGGACCGTGCCACGCGGCTCCCGCCCGGCGTGCTGCACCTGGCATCGAGCGATCGATGCCCCTATCATGCCCTGCGCGTACCGGGACAGCCCATTTGGGCAACGCAATTCCATCCGGAGCTGACAAAAGAAGAGAACCAGCTCCGGTTCGAGCGCTATGCGGACGGGTACGCCTCGCTCATGAGCGACTCTGACCGCGCCGTCATATCCAACGGTCGGTTTCGTGACAGCCCCGAGACGTATGGACTCATCGCGCGTTTCTTGCGGCTGGTATTCGACTGACGGCCCCTCGTCCCTGTACAAAGTCGCCCAGCA
>JBFIZG010000385.1:0-3796 GCA_041604955.1 Gemmatimonadales bacterium
CATCAGGCGGCGGCGGGAGCACCGTATCGGGGGGTTCTCTACGCAGGGATCATGGTATGCGACTCGGGAAACCCCAAGGCCTTAGAATTCAATTGCCGTTTTGGTGATCCCGAAGCCCAGGTGGTGCTCCCACTTCTGACGGATGATCCGTTGGAGCATATGTGGCGCATCGCCACCGGTGAACCGTGGCACCCCGATGCCACCGTCGAGACGTTCCCCATGGCAGCCGTCACCACCGTGCTGGCGGCACCCGGGTACCCGGTGGAGCCCATAAAAGGCGCGGGGATCACCCTCCCGGCGGAGCTTCCCCCCAACACCATCCTGTTCCACGCCGGGACTTCTCGTGACCCGGCGGGTGTGCTGCGGACGGCCGGAGGACGGGTGTTCGCCGCCACCGGACTCGGCGCCACGGTCGAGGCGGCGGGCGAGCGGAGCCGCGAGCTCGCCGGGGCGATCCAGTTCGATCACAAGGTTTTCCGCCGAGATATCGGGTGGCGCGAGGTCGCGCGTGCCGGAGCTGCCTGAAGTCGAAACCATCGTTCGCGACCTGGCCCCCCGTCTCACCGGCCGGTCGTTTCAAAAACCCCGCCTCCACAAGTCCGACGTGCTCCGATCGGTGAGCCGGCGCCGTTTTCTCGACACCGTACGAAACGCCACCATCGACCGCGTCGAGCGCCGAGCCAAGCACGTCGTCCTCCTCCTCGGGAGCGGCAGACGCGTCGTGATTCAGCCCCGTATGACGGGGACCCTCATCGTCCGTCCCGGGCCGCTCACCACCGAGGACCGCAGATACGTCGTCTTCGAGGCCGAGATCGGCCAGGGGCACGTGTTCGTCTATCGCGACGTCCGGCGGCTGGGAACCGTACACGTCTTGGACGAGGCGGCCTGGCAGACCTATACTGCCCGGATCGGACCCGAGCCACTGGACCTCGCGTTCGACCGCGCCCAGTTCGCGAAGCAGTTGCAGGGATCCCGCCAGGCCATCAAGAAGGTCTTGATGGATCAACGCCGCATCGCGGGCATCGGCAACATCTACGCGAACGAAGCGCTGTTTCGTGCCCGGATCGACCCGTCGCGCCCAGCCGACCGCTTATCGGGCCGTGAGATCACGCGCCTGTTCAAGGGCGTCCTGAGCGTGCTGTCGGAAGCCATCGAGGCGCAGGGAACGACGCTCCGTGATTACCGGACGGGTACCGGGCAGCGAGGTCGCTTTCAGAAGCTGATCCAGGTCTACGGACGAGGCGGTGAACCGTGCAGGCGCTGCAAAACGACGCTCACGACCACACATGCCATCGACGGCCGGTCGACGACCCTGTGCTGGAAGTGTCAGGGGCCGCCGCCGCGGTGACGGTTACGAACGCGATCCTGAGTAGTTTCTCCACTCGATGACGACGCTCGCGCTCCCCCTCACGGATGTCGCGCACCTCAAACGCCGCGTGACCGCCCTGGCTGAAGATCGGCCAGGCGTGTATCGCATGGTGGACACGTCCGGAAAAGTCATCTACGTCGGAAAAGCCAAGCGGCTCCGCTCTCGGCTCCTCTCCTACTTTCGCGCGAAATATCCCAACGACAAGGCTGCGCGCATCTTGAATGCCGCCGCGGACATCGAGTGGGACGTTCAGCCTTCCGAGTTCGCCGCGCTCTTGGCCGAACTCAAGCAAATCCGGCATCACCGGCCCGTCTTCAACGTGCGCATGAACCGGCGGCGACGCGCGTCGTTCGTGAAGGTCTCGACCGATTCGGCTCCGCGCCTCTACGTGGGTTCACATACCGGACGCGCGGGGGTCCGGCACTACGGACCGTACACTGCCGCCGGCCCGCTTCAAGAGAGTGTGCGGGTCCTGAACGATCTGCTGGGCCTACGCGACTGTTCGCTCGGGACACCGATCGTCTACGCGGAGCAGGGCGATCTGTTCGACGATGCGCGGCGGGCGGGCTGCCTGAGACACGAACTCGGGCGTTGCACCGGTCCTTGTGCGGGATTCGTGACCGAAGAGGAATATCAGCGGCGGGTTCGTATCGCCATCGATTTCATCGAGGGCCGCGCCCTCGCGCCTCTCGACCATGTCGTCGATGAGATGACAGGCGCGAGTGAACGGAACGACTTCGAGCGAGCCGCCTGGTGGCGGGAACGATTCGATCACCTCGAGTGGTTGCTTGCGGCATCGACGCGGGCCAGGGCCGCCGTTGAAGCGCTGAACTTCGTGTATGTGGATCCGGGAGTGTACGGCGACGACCGTGCCTATGTGATTCGTGAAGCGACGGTGCGAGCGGCGGCGCCGGCCCCCAGGTCGCCAATCGAGCGGGAAGCGTTCCGGGCGCTGGTCCAAGAGCACGTGGGCTCGAACGATCCCCCGGGTCCCATCCCACCCGACCACATCGATGAGACGGTGCTGTTGCTCACCTGGTTTCGCCGTCACCCCGGCGCCATGACCCGAACGACCGCGTTCGATGTCTGGCTCGAACGCGAAGCCGTCTGAGCCCGGCAATGCTCCTTCCCATCGGGCAGCTGGTGATCGGCCTCGTTTTGCTCTACCTCGGGGGCGAATACCTCGTCCGCGGAGCGACACGCATTGCGCTGCTCGCCCGTCTCTCCACGGCAGTCATCGGGTTGACGGTCGTCGCGATGGGAACGAGCCTCCCCGAGCTCGCGGTCAGCATGGACGCGGCGGCGCGCGGCGCGACCGATCTCGCGTACGGAAACATCATCGGTTCGAACATCTTCAATGTCGGGGCCATCCTGGGGTTGTCGGCCGTGCTCGGGACCATCAAGGCAACACGTCAAACGGTGAGGACCGAGTACCCTTTTATGCTCGCTGCGGCGGTGGTCGTGGTGTTGCTCGGGTTCAATCGCATCATCAGCCGGGTAGAGGGCATCCTGTTCCTGTTGGCCCTATTCGCCTTCATGGCATACGTCCTGTACCTCTCCCGAAGGGAGCTTGCGAAGAACGAGGAACTATCCATTTCACGCGAGGTCAAACGCGCGGCGCACACAAAACGGGGCTCGGGACGCGCTTGGGGAATCAACCTGCTTCTGGTGGCCATCGGTATCGTTGGGCTCGTGGGCGGCGCCGATCAGGTCGTCCAGGGCGCGGTGGAAATCGCCCTGAAGCTCGGGGTGGACGGTCGCGTCGTCGGGCTGACGGTCGTCGCCATGGGAACGAGCCTCCCGGAACTCGCCGCATCGGTAGTTGCGGCACGCCAAGGCGAGAATGATATCGCGCTCGCCAACATCGTGGGCTCGAACATATTCAACTTGCTGGCCATTCTGGGGGCAACGGCCGCGGTCTTCCCCGTCCCGATTCACCCCCGGGCCGTCGTGCTGGACAACTGGGTCATGCTCGCATTCTGTGCCGCCCTCTTCCCGCCGATGTACTTCACGCGGAGAGTCTCCCGACGAGACGGTTTGATACTGATGGCGGCGTTCGTTGCGTATATGACGTTCGTGGTTGTGACTGAGCTGTCATAGCGGGACGATCCGCGCCCTCGGCGGAATCCCCGGTTCCAGCTCCATGATCCCCACCGAAGGCGGTGCGCCGTACCGCGGGTCGCCGGCCGACCCCGGGTTCATCACTGTCACCGTCTTGTCCACCAGCTCCAGACAGGCACGGTGGGTGTGCCCGTAGACGATGATTTCCGCGTCCGGAAACGCGTCGTGGAGCACGGCGGGGTTTGGTGACCCGAACTGATCCCCGTGGGTGACCACCACGATGAACCCATCGAGTTCGATGCGCGCCGTCTGATCGCAAACGGCACGGACATCCCAACCGTCGGTGTTGCCATACACGGCCGTGAC
>JBFIZG010000386.1:0-3794 GCA_041604955.1 Gemmatimonadales bacterium
CAACGCCTAAACGATCATCCGCAATGGCTAATGTAGAGGAAGAGAACACAGGAGAGATCAACACGTGACGTACTACCGCACGCTCGGCAGTATTCCGCATAAGCGCCACACGCAGTTTCGGAAGCCGGACGGTTCGGTACGCGTGCACAGAGAAGTGGTGTCGGGGTTGCAGCTGCTCCGTAACCGCTTTGGTCGCGGGATATCGGTGAGAGAGACCAGCGCTGACGGGCTGGGTGCGGTGATCAGCGGCGCGCCGGTTGAACAATTGCTGAAGGCGGCCGACGATCTGGAATCCCACAAGCTGTTTTCGGAGGCGGTGAGAGAAGGTGATGCCGTTCGGGTGCGAATTCATGATCCCGAGAATCTCCCCGACGTGGGACTGGAGCAGGTGCTCGAGACGGCGTTCTCCGTTACCGCGGCGTTTGAGACCGTCGGTGACAAGTTCCAGCAGGTAACAGGAAACTTCGACGGTGCCGGGTTGTCGTTTGGTCCGGCGCAGGTGAACTTCGGCACCGGAACGCTCCCTCCCTTGTTCGAGGAGTTTCGCCGGGCAGACGAAGCCGCGTTGAAGGCCTGCTTTGACGACCCCGACGACTACGCGGAATGGCTGGACGTGCTCGGCCGACCGAAAAAAGAACAGATCAGTTGGGCCGATGAGAGAAGCACGGGCCGAGGCAAACACGCGGTCCAGGAGCCCTGGAGCGGGTATCTGCAGGCGGTGGGGCGAGTTCAGCAGTTCCGAGCGATCGTGGTGGAGAGCATCCTCCGGAAATACGGTGCCAGGCTGCTCAAGGCGGTGAAGCAGTTGCAGGACTTGAAGCCGGGGATTCAAATCGATCACCTGCGCTGTGTCTGCGCGCTGTACGACTTGGTGATCCAACAAGGGAGTCTCAGCAAGGCGCTTGCGGGGATTGAGGAACGCGTGAAGCGCGAACAGCCGGCGGATCAGTTCGAGCTGGTGCGCATAGCCGTTGAGGAACGCGGTCGCAAAGCCCTCAGACGCTGGAGGGCTGACTGCGTGAGCCGTCGCGTGGGCATCTTGGATGGGGTCCCCAGAACAATCAAGGAATCCAACGAAACCAGCCAGCGGGCCAACATCAATTTCTACATGTTGCGTGACGTGCGTGTAAGCGGCGCGCACGAGCTGATGAACAAAGACGTGAGCGCGGAGTTGAACCGCGTGAGCGAGGCGCTGGCGTCGGGTGCGAGTACGCTGTTGATGTAGACCGCGCGCGAAGTGTGGCCAGACTAGCCTGCGCCTCCACGCGACCGAGGGGCCTGAGATGACGGTAAGCGAAAGACCGCCGCAGGAACGAGAAGGAAGTCTCAAGGATCGGTTGCACGCTCCGGGAAACAAGCGGATTCTCGCGCTCGACGGTGGCGGTGTACGCGGGGCGCTCACGCTTCAGTTTCTCGCCCGAATTGAGGCGGAACTGCGAGTACGTGCCGGCACCGGCGATCATTTTCGTTTGTCGGACTACTTTGATCCGATTGCCGGGACCTCGACAGGCGCAATCATTGCCACCTGTCTGGCCCTCGGTCAGAGTGTGGCAGAGATAGCCGACCGGTATCGAACCCTGGCCCGAAAGGTGTTTCGGCGCCCCTTCTGGCGCTTGGGCATACTCGGCCCCAAGTTCAGCGCTAAGCACCTGCGTCAGGAACTCGCAAGCGCATTCCCACCACGAGGGCGGCTGGGAGTGTACAGCTCCAGAGTGGTCTGCTCATCATGGCAAAGCGGTTTGACACGACGAGTCCCTGGCCCCTCCACAACAACCCGCTCGGGCAGTACCACCAATACCAACGCAACATGAAGTACATCTGCAATCTCGACTACGACCTGGTCGAGACCGTCCGGGCAAGCACGGCTGCGCCGCATTACTTCGGCCCGGAGCGTCTAGTGGTGGCCCGGGACGTCATAAACAATGAGTCGCAAACTGTAGATGGGTGGTTTGTCGACGGGGGTGTGAGCGTGATGAATAACCCAGCCCTTCAGGCGTTCATGGTCGCGACACTCGACGGTTTCAGGCTGAAGTGGCCTACAGGGAAAGACAAGATCCTGCTCGTGTCGATCGGTACGGGACGGAAGGATCCGAAGCGCATGCCGTCGCGACTCGCGTTCAGGCACGCCTTTGAATCGCTGCTCTCACTGATGGACGACTGCGAAGCCCATGTTGAGACGATGTTGCAGTGGATGTCGACCAGTCCAACCGCACGGGTCATCGACGGAGAGATCGGTGATCTGTCTCGAGATCTCATTTCACAAAACGAACTGATGACGTACTTGCGGTACGATGTTGAGCTATCGACGAAATGGCTCGGCGAGAACTTGCCTGGCCATTACACCGAAGAGTATGTGAAGCGAATGGGCGATATGGACCGGCCTCGGAATGTGCCGGAGCTCGAGAAGCTCGGCGAGATTGCTGCAAAGACACTCATTCCCGGGCGTGAGCGTTTCGCCGAACATTTTCCGCCGCAGTTCGATCCTCGGCGGTGACCCGCATTCGGTGGAACACGACCGCACTCCGGCATCGGGGCTACCGCTCCAACAAACGTTACGTCGTCTTCCAAGCGCTTCCTCATACGTTGGGCCTGCCGTCGGTCACCTGGAGATAATTGGTGGAGTGCCACCAGCGGCTGCTGGATCGGATGCGGGAAGGCGGGAGGGTGGAGGAGTCAACTTCCGCCTTCCCGCGCTCTCTATTTTCCGTAGGTGGCGTTACGCAGGATTTGCACAAGAAATTTATTGAGGTTCTCACTGAGGGAAGTGGCGGGGATCACCGTGGTTCCGACGCTGAAGCGTCGGCTCGGCGCCTTCGGCGGACGCCTTGAAAGGCGGTTACTGCGGCGTCGTTCACGACGCGGGGCGTGAGCGCCGAGCGGACGTTTGTAACGTCCGAACGCGACGATGACGATACATCCAGTCGGGCGGTGGGACCTCCTACTCCCGAACCCCGCCGCTGGTGCGCAAGATGCGCGCGAAAAGTTCACCGAGGTTTTCGATGAGTGATGTGATCTCGTCTCACACCTCTTATCGAGCAGCGTCGACTCACGATGCGAGGTCCAATCTCAGAGCACAAACTCATCGACCAAACCCATCCTAATGGGAATTTCATGGTTCTTTCCAACCAGGCTCCCCACATTCAGACCACCACAATCAACCGTGTAGCACCGCCCGTGGCCTGACGGCCACGCCTCCATCCAGACGCGCTCCCCCCACCACGCCTGCCTGAGGATGTGTCAGACGAAGACGGCAGGGTGCTAAACAAAACTACGAACGATACCGGGAGGTAGATCATGTTCGAGCGAATTGCGTTCTTGTTGCCGGCGGCAGGACTTGTACTGGCCGGCTGCGAAGGAGCGGCGGGGCCGGAACTCAGCGTTCCCGATCTCCGAGTTGGTCAGCTCCAGGCATCCAAACATGGCGGAAACCCATTCAGTGGCTCGTGGAGAATGACGAGCGCTGTCGTGGGTGACGAGGAATTGCTCGTTGGAACGGACCTTCAGTGGATCGTGAGCTTTCGGGACGACGGAACGCATTCGGTATTCGTGTCGAACGACTTCGAGTTCCTCGTGTGCAAAGATCCGCCGCAAGCCAGTTGTGAATGGAACGGCACCTACACCTACACGGGCGCTACCATCACGTTCAATGAACCGAACCATCCGGATCCCGACGAGCGCGGTGAGGATACCGGGTACTACGCGCACTGCGGCGGTAAGTGGTTCTATCTGGACGACGCCGACAACGGCGGGGTGAGGCTCACATACCAGAGGACAGGCCGGAGGCGATGACGACG
>JBFIZG010000387.1:0-3791 GCA_041604955.1 Gemmatimonadales bacterium
CGGGCGTGTTCAACCAGACGGCCTACCGGCACGTCATCGTGAACGGGCTCTTGCTCGATGCCGAGGGTCGGAAGATGTCAAAACGCCTCGGTAACGTCGTCGATCCGTTTGATGCGGTGGAACAGTACGGGGCCGACGCCGTGCGTCTCTACCTCCTGGCGTCGAGCCACGTGTGGCATCCCAAACGCTTCGATCCCAAGGTGATCCCCGAGGTGTCGTTGGGATTCCTGAATCAGCTGCGCAACATTTACGGCTTCTTTGCGCTGTACGCCGATGACTGGAATCCTGCGTCGGCCCCGCCGGTGGGAGAACGCGAGCTGATCGACCGCTGGCTCCTCAGCCGGCTCGATGCCGTCGTCCAGTCCGTCCAAGCTGCGTGGTCGGGGTATGATGTCACGAGCGGGGTGCGGGAGATCATGCAATTCTGCGACGCCGATTTGTCGAATTGGTACGTCCGCGTGAACCGCGCCCGTTTTTGGGCTCCGGATGCCAGCGCCGATCCCGCGGCATTGGCAACGCTGTACGAAGCGCTGGTCACAGTGTGTCGTCTGCTCGCGCCGGCGGCACCATTCCTGAGTGATGCGGTGCATCGCTGTTTGACCGGAACGTCCGTCCATCTTGCCGCGTTTCCGGAGGCAACGGGCGTTCGGTCCGAATCGCTGGAAGTGGCTGCGGATGCGGTACGGCGACTCGCGTCACTGGCACGATCGGCGCGTGAGGGCGGAAGTCTTCGCGTACGACAACCGGTGGCTCGGCTGCGCGTTGCGGTTCCCGAGAGGGTGCGCGGCGAACAGTTTGACCAACTACTCGAGGTGCTGCGCACGGAGGTGAACGTCAAGACCATCGAGATCGTGGAGTCCGATGAAGATCTCGTGCGTCTTTCGGCGAGGCCGGACTACCGGAGTCTCGGCAAAGTCTACGCGAAAGACACGCCTCGTGCCGCGGAGGCGTCGAGCCGGTTGACCCGCGATCAACTCCAAGCGCTCGAGGGCGGCGAGGCGCAAACGGTGGAGTGGGAGGGCGACCGATTTGTGTACCGGCCCGAGGACGTGATCGTAGAGCGAGAGGTACGCACGCATTGGCTCGTGCAGAGTGAGGGGCCCTTTGTGGCCGCGCTCGACCCAGATCTGACGGAAGAGCTGCGTCAGGAGGGCGTCGCTCGCGAAGTGGTGAATCGAGTGCAGCGGCTACGCAAAGAGGCGGGATATGATTACGATACACGGATCGAAGTTGGGGTCTCCGGGTCCGACGGAATCTTGGAGGCGACCGAGGCCTTCACCGGATTGATCACGCGCGAGACGCTGGCCAGACGGGTGGACGTCGGATCGGATCTCGACAGTTCGGATGTGACGGAGCGAGTGAGCATCGATGGCCGCGATGCGGTCATTTCGCTCAAGAGGTTCACGGGTGCAGGACGGGTTGAAACTGGGTAAGCTACGAGGGAGTCAGAGAACGAGTCATGAATAAAAAGCAGTTAGCCCATATCGAGAAGCGGTTGCAGGAAGAGCGCGAGCGTGTGCTGAAGGAGCTGGGATACTACGGCGAGCAGTTCGCCGGCACGCTCCAGAGTTCCGACGGCGACCTGTCCGCGTACTCGTTCCACATGGCCGACCAGGGAACTGATGCCATGGAGCGAGAGAAACAGTTTCTGTTTGCCTCCAAGGAGGGCCGCTATCTGTGGCACGTGAACGAGGCCTTACGCCGTCTCTACCAATCCCCGGCTGAGTTCGGGACGTGCCATGAATGCGGCGCAAAGATTGGATTCGAACGGCTCGATGCGCTTCCGCACGCGCGGCTCTGCATCAAATGCAAGGCGAAAGAGGAAGATGACAAGCGGCGGTAGTCGTCGCCTGTTTTGGATCGTCGGCGCGGTCGTCGTCCTCATCGACGTCATCACCAAGCAGATGGCGGTTGCGGCGTTGACGGGCCGGTCTGGGATTCCGCTGATCGGAGACTGGTTCGCATTCCGTCTCGTGTACAACCAGGGGGCCGCATTCGGATTGTACTTGGGACCCTATTCACGGTGGATCTTCACCGGGCTTGCGCTCCTGGCGCTGATCGTGCTCGGTGCGATGGTTCTGCAAACGCCCCCGCGCCATCGGTTCCGACTCGTCGCCCTAGGGCTCGTGTGCGGCGGGGCGATCGGCAACCTGATCGATCGTATCCGTAGCTCGGCGGGCGTGGTCGACTTCATCGACGTCTGGATTGGGCGGTTTCATTGGCCGACCTTCAACGTCGCCGATATGGCGGTGAGTTGCGGCGCCGTCGCGTTGGCCGTGATTCTCTGGTCTGAAGGCAAGGAGAGCGTCGAGCAGGCGGCCAACCCCACCGACGCGGCTGAAGCGTCCTCGTAGCCTCGATTCGCCGTCCGTGGGACGGATTCACACACTCCAGGTACTCGCTGAGTCGACCGAGCGACTCGATCGCTTCGTCGCCGATCAGTTGGCACTGTCGAGGACGCAGTCGGCGCGTTTGGTAGCCGCCGGCGCGGTGTCGGTCAATGGCGTGCCGGGCCGAGCCTCACGCGTGCTCGAGCGCGGCGACGTGCTCTGCATCGAGATCCCCGACCGCGCCCGCGTTCGCACGCTCGATGCACACGATATTCCGCTCGACATCGTCTTTGAAGACGACATCCTGCTCGTCCTGAACAAGCCGGCGAATCTCGTCGTCCACCCCGCTCCGGGACACTGGAGCGACACGCTGGTCAACGCGCTCGTAGCCCGCGGAACGCGACTCCCGGCCGCGGATTCGGGGCGTCCCGGCATCGTGCATCGGCTCGACAAGGACACATCGGGGCTCATGGTGCTGGCCAAGACCGAGGCGGCGCACCGGAAACTCGGCCGCGCACTCCAACATCGGAAAATCCGCCGAGAGTACGCGGCGCTGGTGTGGGGCCACATCGATCGGCCCACAGAGATCGATGCACCGCTCCAGCGTCATCCCGCCGATCGAAAACGGATGACAGTCCTCGCCACCGGGCGGCCGGCGAAAACCCACGTGCAACAAGTGGCGCGGTTTGGGACGTGCGATCTCGTACGGGTGCAACTCGGCACGGGGCGCACCCATCAAATCCGCGTGCATCTCGCGCACGTCGGGCATCCGGTCGTTGGCGATCCCGTGTATGGCGGCGGTGGGGCCAAGCGCATGACCGGTTCGCAATACCAAGCCGCCTATGCGGTGGAACGGCTGACGCCTCGCCAAGCCTTACACGCGGCTCGGCTCAGGTTTGCGCATCCGGAAACGGGACGCCCGTGCGACTTCCGGTCGGAATGGCCCGCCGACTTGCAGCCGGCATTGATGACGGCGGCGGGTAACGAGGTTCCGCTTGATCGCGATAACGCCCTCGACTATTATGGGTTCTTCACACGCGGCGATGCCAACTGTTCAGACACACATCCGACACCCGAGGACGATGGATGAGCGCGACGCCGACAGGTCGCGCGCTCGGAACGGGTTCATGCCGCCGATAGACCCCGATCGTCATATCAACTGTAAGATCGTCTATTTCGGTCCCGCGGGGTCGGGAAAGACTACCAACCTGCGGTACGTGCACGGTGCGACGCCCGCAACGTGTCGGGGAGATGGCGTGCGTCTCGCCGGACGCGGCGACCGGCGTCACGGCTTCGACCTCCTGCCGCTCGACCTGGGCTCGATCGCCGGTTACGCTACCCGATTCCAACTCTACTCCGTGCCAGGCGCGGCGCATTTCCAAGCCACGCGGCGGTTGGTACTCGAAGGCGCAGATGGGTTGGTGTTCGTGGCCGACAGCCAGCGGCGCCAACTCGATCAGA
>JBFIZG010000388.1:0-3774 GCA_041604955.1 Gemmatimonadales bacterium
CCCGGAACAAACGACATTGGCCCGGCGCACGCTGGTGACCCGGTGTTCGCCGAGAAGGTTGTCGAATACGTGGGCCAGTCGTTGTTCGCCGTGGCTGCTGATAATGTCGAGCTGGCACGGCGAGCGGTGAAGGCGGCGGTGGTGGGCTACGCCGACCGCCAGCCGATTCTCGCGATTGCGGACGCGCTTGCCGAGGAATCATTCGTTCTCCCGACCCACCGTCTCGAACGAGGGGATCCGGGGGAAGCGCTCGAGACGGCTTCCAATCGCCTGGCGGGTCGGATCCACATTGGCGGGCAAGATCACTTCTATCTGGAAGGACAGGTAGCGCTCGCGGTCCCGGCTGAAGACGGCGACATGGTCATCTACAGTTCGACGCAGCACCCGTCCGAGGTCCAGCACGCCGTCGCAAAGGTGTTGGGGCTCAGAGATCATGCCGTGACGGTCGACGTTCGCCGTATGGGTGGTGCGTTTGGCGGCAAGGAAACCCAGGCCGCGCTGTTTGCCTGCGTGGCGGCGCTGCTCGCCGCAAAGACGGGGCGGCCCGTCAAAATGCGCCTGGACCGAGACGACGACATGATCATGACCGGCAAGCGTCACGATTTCGCGGTCGAGTACGATGTCGGGTTCGACGATGAGGGGCGCATCGAGGGCATTGATTTGACGCTCTCGTCCCGGTGCGGCATGTCCCCGGATCTCTCGGGCGCGGTGAATGACCGGGCGCTGTTTCACTGCGATAACGCCTACTATCTCGACAACGTCTCTATCGTCTCGCACCGCTGCAAAACGCACACCGTCTCCAACACGGCGTTCCGGGGGTTTGGCGGCCCCCAAGGCATGCTGGCGATCGAGCGGGTCATCGAGGATATCGCCACCACGCTCGGGCGCGATCCGCTCGATATTCGACGAACCAATCTGTACGGCATTGAAGAACGCAATGTCACGCACTACGGCATGACGGTCGAGGACAACATCCTGCCCGAACTGCTGGCAGATCTCGAACGCACTTCGGAGTATCGCGACCGACGACGACGCATCAGGCAGTTCAATGTCGAGAGCCCCATTTTGAAGCGGGGCATTGCTCTGACCCCGGTCAAGTTTGGCATCGCGTTTACCACGACCCACCTGAACCAGGGCGGCGCGCTGATTCACGTTTACCTCGATGGCAGCGTGCATCTGAACCATGGCGGGACGGAAATGGGTCAGGGACTGATGATCAAAGTTGCCCAGATCGTCGCGGAAGAATTTCAGATCGATATCGACCGCATCAAGATTACGTCCACGACGACCGGAAAGGTTCCCAACACCCCGGCGACGGCTGCATCGTCGGGCACGGATTTGAACGGCAAGGCGGCCCAAATTGCCGCGCACACCATCAAACAACGCCTCAGCGCCGTTGCGGCCGAGCATTTCGGCTGCGAGCCGAAGGCCGTACAGTTTGAACACAATGAAGCGTGTGTCGAGGGGAAGCGGATTACGTTCACCGATTTGGTGCGCTTGGCGCACGAGCGGCGGGTGTCGTTGTCGGCAACCGGTTACTACCGCACACCCAAGATCCACTACGATCGCAAGCGGTTTCGTGGACGTCCCTTCCTGTACTTTGCGTACGGCGCGGCGGTGTCCGAAGTCGTGATCGACACGCTGACGGGGGAGTACAAGGTGCTGCGAACCGACATCCTTCACGACGTCGGTCAGTCGATCAATCCGGCGGTGGACCGGGGCCAGATCGAGGGCGGATTCATCCAGGGCATGGGGTGGCTCACGTCCGAGGAGCTGTACTGGGATGAGGACGGCCGGCTGATGACGCATTCGCCGTCCACGTACAAGATTCCGACCTGCAGCGACGTTCCGAGTGACTTTCGTGTGCGGATGCTGGAGACGGGGAAGAACCGTGAGGACGTGATCTACCGCTCGAAAGCCGTAGGGGAGCCGCCGCTCATGCTAGCGCTCTCGGTATTCTGCGCTCTTCGGGATGCGGTGGCGAGCGTCGCGAACTACCAGACGACTCCTCAGCTGGATGCGCCGGCGACGCCCGAGCGGGTTTTGTTGGCCGTGGAAGACCTTCGGGCCCGAACAAACCGTGGCGCGCCGAAGGCGAAACAATCCGCCGGGGTGACGACAAGCGAAGGAAAACCGGTCTGATGGTGGAGGGAGGTAATCGCGATTTCATGGATCGTGCGATCGCGCTCGCGTCCGAGAACGTGCGGACGGGACTGGGCGGGCCGTTCGGCGCCGTCGTGGTCACCGGCGATCGCATCGTTTCCGAGGGCACGAACTTGGTGACGTCGGCAAACGATCCAACGGCGCATGCCGAGGTCGTGGCAATTCGGCGCGCCTGTGAGGCGCTCGGCACGTTTGCGCTCAGGGGCTGTGACATTTATAGCAGTTGCGAACCCTGCCCGATGTGTCTCTGCGCGATTCGATGGGCACGGCTCGACCGCATCTACTTCGCGAACACTCGAAGCGATGCGGCCCGCATCGGCTTCGACGATGCCCGAATGTACCGCGACCTGTCCAGCCCGCCAGAGGAACGCTCGGTGCCGGCGGTCCGGATGGTTATCGAGCAGGCACGGGAAGCGTTTGATGCCTGGGAAGCCAAGGCGGATCGAATCCAGTACTAACCCACCGTCATCGCACGCCATCGCGCCCAAGCGTCACATTATCCCTATATTACCTTAACGATATTGAGGAACGGTCTACTCGGAGTTGTCAGCGGATGCCGAGCCTTAGCTGTACGCTCAACGGACAGCACACGACGATTGCCTACGAAGACGGGATGCACTTCCTCGAGGTCTTGCGGGAGGAGTGCGGGCTGACGTCGCCCAAAGATGGCTGTGCGCCGCAGGGGTATTGTGGCTGCTGCGCCATCTTGGTTGACGGACAACCCGTCCTGGCCTGTCTCAGGAAGCCGCACCAAATGGCAGGACGAGATATCCGTACGCTCGAGGGCGTCCCGGAGGCTCAGCGACGCGTGCTAGCCGAGGCCTTCGTCAAGGAAGGCGGTATTCAGTGCGGCTACTGCATTCCCGGCATTGTCGTCCGCGCGGCTGCCTTGATGGAGAAGAACCGCACGGGAGATCGGGCTGAACTCGCGGCGAGTCTCCCCGGACACTTGTGCCGATGCACGGGTTACGCGCGGATACTGGACGCCATCCAATCCGCGGGGGACGCGTGGAACAACGGCGGTGCGTTCCCTCAGTGTGAGCCCCGGCGCGGGAAGTTCTTTGGAGAGGACTTTGGTCTGGAGCGGCGCGCGGATGCCGGATCACGACGGGGGCCGCACGGAGTCGGGATGTCGGCCGCACGCTATCGCGGGCACGATCATGCCATTGGTGAGAAGCCGTACATCGCCGACATGACGGTTGAGGGAATGCTGCACGGCGCCGTCGTGATGAGCGAGCATCCCCGCGCGAGAATCGCTCGAATCGATACAGGACCGGCGCGCGCCATGCCTGGCGTGGCGCGCGTCATTCTCGCCACGGACGTTCCCGGTCAGCGGCATGTCGGTCTCATCGTTCCCGATTGGCCCGTGTTTGTCGCCGAGGGGGAGACGACGCGGTGTGTGGGAGACATCCTGGCGCTCGTCGTCGCGGACAGCCAGTTTCACGCCCGCCAAGCCGCGCACGCGGTCGCGATCGAATACGACGTGCTCGAGCCGGTCACGGACATGTTTCAGGCGCTCGAGCCCGGTGCGCCTGCCGTGCACGATCGCGGCAATCTCCTGGAGCAGTGCGCGTTCTCGCGTGGCGACGTCGACGCCGCGCTCGCGACGTC
>JBFIZG010000389.1:0-3765 GCA_041604955.1 Gemmatimonadales bacterium
CGGACCCCACCGCGCTCAACAACCTCGCGGTCAATTACCGATCCACCGGACGCGCCGCCGAGGCCGAACAGTTGTACCGGCGGTCGATCAACTACGGGAGCGCGACGAGCACGACGTACGGCAATGCGATTCCGGTGCAGTTCGAGCTGGGGATGGTCGACACCGCGATGGCGTCGCTCCGGCGATTCGAGGCGGCGTTTCCCGAGAACCCCCAGGGGGTGCGGCTTCGTGCCGCGCTCCTGAGCGCGCAATTCCGATACGCCGAGTCGGCACGGACCATCGAGGCTGCGCTGGACGCGCGGCTGGGCACTCCGCTCATGAGGTTTCAGGCGACGGCTGAATTGGCGAGCCTCGACATGGTGCAGGGTCGAGTCGAGGAGGCGTCTCGAAACCTGAAACAGGCGCTGGACGCACACGACGAAGGCGGGTTCGAGTTCATACCGGTCCCGCGACCGCTCTTCGAGGCGGTCTTCGAAGGCAACATGGACCTTTGGTACCGCGGGGATCCGGTCACGGCGGTCGCTCGGCTCGACGGCGCGCGTCGCGCGGTCGGTTACGATACGCTCCCGCCGCGACTACGAGACATGCTACGCGTTGCCGAAGTCTATGCGCACGCGGGTCGCGTGGACCGGGCGCGCGAACTCATCGGCGAATACGAGCGGTCGCTAGAACGCGGCGCGACGGAGGACAACCGGTCGCCCGAGTTGTGGGAGGCCCACGGAACCGTGGCGTTCGTCGAAGGACGGTATCAAGACGCGCTCCGTGCGTTTCAGGAGGCGCATGTGTCGGTGCCGGGTTGTCCCATCTGCTGGAAGCGTCAAATCGGCGAGACGTTTGCCCGCCTGGGTCAACCCGACTCGGCCATTGCGACGCTTGAGAGCTATCTGAACACGCGGCAGCTGTTTCGGGCGCAACAGGACGGATTCAATCTCGCGAGCGTGTTGCTCCTGTTGGGAGAGCTGTACGAGCAGACTGGGCAGCCGGCAAAGGCAATCGGCGCGTACAACCGGTTGATCGAGTTATGGGACGGCGGTGACGCGTTAGTGCAACCCCGCGTGACGGATCTCCGGGAACGCGTGGCGCGGCTGGTCGCTAGACGTGCATGAGCGATGGGCGACCCGGTCGACACTCGACATCCGGAGTGCGACGGGCTGCGATTCACGGAGAGAACCGGCTCGTGCGAAGCGACGGCGCTTGACCATGTATCTCCATGTCAAATATCTTTATATCAACTTACTTAGATCGATGGCTCTCACGCGAAGGAGTTCCATGTTTACCCACCGTCGTTTTCCAATTCTCGGGTTCGGGCTGGTAGCGCTTGCCGGCGCGAGCCTAGCTCCACGCGCATTCGCGCAGCAGAAGCATCACGCCGACGATCTCGGCGCCGTCCAGTTTCCGGTTTCCTGCGCGCCGGCAGTCCAGGAGACGTTCAATCGCGGGGTGGCGTTCATCCACCACATGATGTACGTCGAGGCTCGGCGAGCATTTGACGAGGTGGCGGAACGAGACGCCACGTGTGCGATGGCCCACTGGGGTGTCGCGATGACGCTGTTCCAGCCGCTCTGGCCCACGCGGCCCGGGACGGCCGATCTCGAGCGAGGTTGGCAGGCCGTCGAGACCGCTCGCGAGCTTTCGCCTGGGAGCGACCGGGAGCGGGCGTACGTCGACGCGGTGGCAGCCTTTTATCAGAATCCAGGCGACACCGACTATTGGGCGCGGATCGCGCGTTTCGAGCGCGCCATGGAGCGGGTGTACCGCGCGTACCCGGATGACCTGGAAGCCGCGGCGTTCTACGCGCTCTCGCACTTGGCCACGGCGCCGGCGTCCGGTGAGCCGTTGGCCCACAGTGGGAACGCGGCCAAGATCCTTCTCTCGATTTACGAAGCGGCGCCCACGCATCCCGGCGCCGTACACTACACGATTCACGCTAACGACATCGACGGCAGGGCGAGCGAGCGGCTCGACGTCGTACAGAGCTACAACGACATCGCGCCGAGCGTGCCGCACGCGCTGCATATGCCGACGCACATCTTCGTGCGGTTGGGTGACTGGCAAGAGACCATTCGTTGGAACCAGAAGTCCGCAGAAGCCGCGCTCCGGTTTCCCGCGGGTGACGCGGTGTCACACCACTACCCGCACGCATTGGACTATATGATGTACGGGTACCTCCAACGCGGCGAGGACGATCTGGCGAAGCGGGCGCTCGATGCACTCGCGCAGCACGCGAACTACCAACAGACATTCATCAGCGCGTTTCACCTGGCGGCGATGCCGGCGAGATACGCGGTGGAGCGACGCGCGTGGGCCGATGCACGCGCGCTGCCGGAGCGCACCCCGGCGGCGTTCCCCTGGGAGAAATTTCAATGGCCCGAGGGGATGACCCAGTTCGCGCGCGGGTTGGGCGCTGTGCGGTCCGGAGACCATGAGGCTGCGAGGCAGGCGATCGAGAAGCTCGAGGGATTGCAGCAAGAAACCAAACGCGCAAACGAAGACTATTTCAGCAAGCAGATCGAGATCGGCCGTTTGGCCGTTGAAGCGTGGCTGCTCCACGCGGAAGGGAAACCCGAAAAGGCACTGGCGACGATGCGATCTGCCGCCGAGTTGGAGGCGGCTACCGAGAAGCACCCGGTGACGCCGGGGGCGTTGCAGCCGGCGTACGAGTTGTTGGGTGATCTGCTGCTCGAGTTGGAGCGGCCTGCCGACGCGCTCGCGGCGTACGAGTCGTCGCTCGCAAAGTGGCCGCGCCGGTTCAACAGCCTGCTGGGTGCGGCGCGTGCCGCGCAGGCGTCCGGCGACCGAACCCGCGCCGAGTCGTACTATTCGGAACTGTTGGAGTTGGCCGGTGGCAGCAAACGCGCGGGTGTTGCCGAGGCGCGAGCGTATTTGAGTACGCGGTGAGTGTCAGGTGTCAGGTGTCAGGTGTCGGGTGTCAGGTGCGATCCGTAGCGGCACGGCCGGCGTCACCGAAGCTTGGGGATTGTGGGGTAGGAAGTGCTTCGGCAACGACAGCCGGCCGCGAGGTTAAAAACCTGACCTAAAAGTTGGGGGTTCCGATGCGGTGTGCAAGAGTTGCGCGCGTGCATCACGACGCAGGTTGTTGCACTCGGTCGCGCTGCTTTGCACGGTTGCGTCGATGCGACACGTCGGGCGGTTAGACGGTTAGACGGTTAGACGGTTAGACGGTTAGACGGACCGCGGTCGCTTTAGCGACATCAGCCGAGCCGCGGCTTCAGCCGTGAGAGACGACGGTTAGACGGGTAGACGGTTAGGGGCGAGCGAGTAGCGTTCGTATGTCGCTGACGATTGCCGATAGTGCGTCGCGGTCCAACTCGCGCCCGTGTTCGTGTCTCTCCAGTCGTCCGTCTGCACCGAAGATCACCATGTTTGTCGAGTTGGGCTCGAAGCCGTACGTGGTCGCGAACACACCGTCCCAATCCAGCAGCACCGAATTTTCTTTCTCCGGTGGAAACCGTCGCTTCACGGCGGTCTTCAAGAAGAACGGAACACCGCGTACGTCGGCAACGGGGAGAAACGCGACCCTCGCGTAGTTCGGGTCCGACTCGAGGGCCTCGCGAATGGCCGTGTCCCAATCGTCGTTGAACCGGCTCCCTTCCCGGTCGCTCCCGATCAAAACGACGATCCGTCCGGCGTAATCGGTGTGCCGGTGCACGCGGTCGTGTTGATCGCTCACCTCGAAAGGTATGAGCGTGGTGTTCTGCGCCGATGCGGCAAGCGGCGTCAGGAACAGCGTGACTGCAGATTGCA
>JBFIZG010000390.1:0-3753 GCA_041604955.1 Gemmatimonadales bacterium
GACCAATCTCGATGAGTTTGCGATGGGGTCATCGACGGAACACTCCGCGTTTGGTCGGACGTTGCACCCGGAACGCGCCGAGTTGGTGCCGGGTGGCTCGTCAGGAGGATCGGTGGCCTTGACGGCAGCCGGCGCCGTCGACGCCGCGTTGGGGTCGGAAACGGGCGGGTCGGTCCGGCAACCCGCGGCGTTCTGTGGCGTGGTCGGACTCAAGCCGACGTACGGTCGTGTGTCACGCTACGGTTTGGTGGCGTTTGGGAGTTCGCTCGATCAGATCGGGGTCACGGCACGATCGGTCGAGATGGCCGCCCGTGTGCTCTCGGCGATTTCGGGACGGGACTCCAACGACTGGACCACAGCCGACCGAGACCCGATCGCCTGCGACGGTGCGCCCCTCGATCTGGAGGGCATGACCATCGGCATCCCCGTCGAATACATGAACGCCGGATTGGACGCCGGCGTGAAGCGGGTGTGCGAGCACGCGATCGATGTTCTTCGGGGTGCGGGCGCCGTCCTTCGAGACGTATCACTTCCGCACACGCATCTCGCACTTCCGGCGTACTACATCATCGCACCCGCAGAGGCCAGCTCGAATCTCGCACGATACGACGGCGTGCGGTACGGATTGCGCGTCACGCCGGCAGATGGCGACGTGCACGATATGTACCGAGCGACACGGGGCGCCGGATTCGGTCCGGAAGTCCAGCGGCGCATCGTCGTCGGCACCTACGTCTTGTCGGCCGGCTATTACGACGCGTATTACCGCAAGGCCGTGGCGGCCCGCGATCTCGTCGCTCGAGACTTCTCCAAGGTGTTCACCGGCGGTGTCGACTTGGTGTTCGCTCCAACCGCGCCGACGACGGCGTTTGAGGCGGGTGCCAAGTTGGACGACCCGGTCGCCATGTATCGGTCCGACGCGTTCGTCTGCCCGGCAAATCTGGCGTTACTGCCGGCGATCTCCGTCCCGGTAGGTCGAAGTGAGGGGCTTCCGGTGGGCGGTCAGTTTATCGCGCCGGCCTTCGAAGAGGCCCGCATGATCGGCGCTGCGGCCACCTTGACGTCACTATTGGACGGTCAGGCAGACGTCACGTGACGTGGGAGACGGTTATTGGCCTAGAAGTTCATGTGCAGCTCAAAACTGCGTCAAAGATGTTCTGCAGCTGCTCCACCGACCCGGCGTCGCCACCCAACACGAATGTGTGCCCGGTGTGCTTGGGGTTGCCGGGCGCATTGCC
The DNA here is from genome assembly GCA_041604955.1 of Gemmatimonadales bacterium. Lineage (GTDB taxonomy): Bacteria > Gemmatimonadota > Gemmatimonadetes > Gemmatimonadales > GWC2-71-9 > JBFHWR01. Next base: position 1,236 of record JBFIZG010000390.1, read on the forward strand.
AATTCCGAACGAACACGCCGTCCGATTGGCGGTTCGCGCTGCGCTGGCCTTGGGATGCACAGTGCACGATGCCAGCGTGTTTGCGCGCAAGCACTACATGTATCCCGATCTGCCGAAGGGCTATCAGATCTCGCAGTTTACCGAGCCGCTTGCGACGGGCGGGGAGATCGCGGCCGGCAGGCCGGACGACCTCCGCGTGATCCGGCTTACACGGGTCCACTTGGAAGAAGACGCGGGCAAGTCATTTCACGATCGATTTCCGGACGAAACGGGTGTCGACTTGAATCGGTGTGGCGTGCCACTCATCGAAATCGTCAGCGAGCCGGAGATCGACTCGCCCGATCGAGCCCGCCGGTTCCTGAATGCGCTCAAACAGACGCTGGAATACCTCCTCGTGTCCGATTGCAACATGGAAGAGGGGAGTCTTCGGGTGGACGCCAACTTATCGGTTCGGCGGTCTGGAGACCCGCTCGGCGTCAAGCAGGAAGTGAAGAACATGAACTCGTTCTCGGCGGTAGTGCGAGCGCTCGAGCAGCTCCGCGAACAGCAGATCCGTATCCTCGATCGCGGGGACAGGGTCACCTTGACGACGTTTTCGGCGGGAACCGGGGAGCTTCGCCACCTGCGCACCAAAGAAGAGAGCCACGACTATCGGTATCTGCCGGAACCAGATCTGCCGACCTTGAGGCTGTCCCACGCCGGAATCGATGCGGCGCGCGAACGCGAGGAGCTTCCCGAGCTTCCCGGTGCGAGACGAGAGCGATTTCAGCGAGAGTACGGGATTCGCCCGTACGACGCCGAAGTGTTGACGAGCTCGCGGGGGCTCGCGGCACACTATGAGGACGTCGTTCGCAGCGGTGCCGATCCACAGAACGCCGCGCACTGGGTGATGGGTCCCGTGCTCGCCGATGCGAAGGCGAGCGGCATGGGGTATCGGGTTGGGCCGGAACGAGTAGCGGCACTCACGCGGTTGGTCGCAGCAGACGTACTGAGCCAGCAGGCGGGCAAACGCGTCTTCGCCGTCATGACGGAAGAGGACGAGGACCCGCGCATCATCGCCGAACGGCTGGGTCTCATTCAGGTCCGTGATCCGGAACTTCTCGAGGGGTGGGTGACCGACGTGCTGAGGGAACATCCAGCCGAGGTCGACCGGTATCGCGCCGGAGAGCAGAAGCTCATGGGTTTCTTTACGGGCAGGGTGATGAAGAAATCGGCTGGGCGGGCCGACCCGAAATCAGTTCAGGCCGTCATCAGGGAGCGGCTTGGGTAACGTCGCTTCGCTTTCCGCTCCAGATGATCCGTTCGCGGATGCCGTCTGCCAGGGCCGCTGCGCCGTCGACGTTTCCCAAAACGACAATCGATAGTCAGGCACGCCAAAGTGGTCGGCGGCGCGAGCCTGCAACGCCTCGGGATCTCCGGAGATCCGGTTCCTCAAGACGTCGAGCCGCATGCGTTTTGCGAGCTGCAACGACGATTCGCCCGAAGGATCGAGTTGCTGCGCCACGCTCCCCGTCGTTCCCGCCAGGGTCTCCATGACCAACTGGAAGGCCATGGACATGTGCACGTCGATCGTGTCGTTTGTGAGATCCCACCGACTCTTCTCGGCCAGCAACTTGAAGGCCCGTTGCCAGCTCTGCGTCTCCGTGACACCCACCATACCCCGAAACAGACGGCGACTGGTTCGGACGGAAAAAATCGTGGGCGCGAGAATGCGGTCGAGGTGGGCGTCCGCGCTCGAGTGATCGAGACGCACGATGTCCATGGCCGTACGGGCGTAGGGGTCGCCAAGATGCGTTTCGAACCGGCTCTCCCAATAGGAATGACCCAACGCGATCGTGCGTGACGTGACGACCAACTGGTGCGGGACGAAAAAATTGTGCGCAACGGTGTCGGCCGCGAGATGCGAGAGGTACCCCAGGGCAAACGCCCGTAGCGCATCGGTGTCCGCCAATTCGTGAATCTCCCAGCCAACGTGCCAGGAGTGACAGTGTCGTCCGACCGGGGCGTATTTCTTGGCAATCGAGGTATCCGCGGCGACGTTGCCGTAGAGGTAGTCATAGGGAAGGGCTCGCAACAGATCCGCCACAGCCGGCGGGAGCTGCTTCAAGTTTGCGAGCACTGATTCAGCAAGGAAGATGTGTGTTCCAGGCGTCCATGCGAACGCGTCACTGGGAAGGACCGCAAGCAGTAGGACGGCGACTGCAACAGTGCGTGTGACGCGGCCTCCCGTCACTCGCTAGCGGCCAGATCGGAGAAACGCGCGCCGCATCCGCCGGATCAGCCCACTCCCGCGCCGCGTCGTGCGCAAGGCGGCGGCGAAGTCGAGCGCCGTATCCTCTACCTCGTCTTGGACAACGTCGAGCAGCGCTTCGAGATTCCGCAGCCGATCCTCGACCGAGTTTGCGGCGAACTCGACCTGGGCGCGCAAGTTGCGCGACGTTCCCGCGAACCCGTCGACCTCGCTGCGAACCGTGGTCACGAGATGCTCGGCGTCCTTGGACACGGACCGAACCGAATC
>JBFIZG010000391.1:0-3752 GCA_041604955.1 Gemmatimonadales bacterium
AGCAGAAACTCCAACACGCTTTCTCGCGCGCGCTTGGCTTCCTCTGAATACACGTGCACGTTCTGGCCGTCCGCTGCGGTCGTAAAGCAGCCGATCTGGAGTTTTGGGGCACCCTCGACGTCGACCAGACACATCCGGCACACCCCGGCGATGGGAAGCGACGGATGATAGCAGTAGTGTGGGATTACGATTCCCGCGCGCTTGGCCGCCTCGAGGATCGTCGTTCCCTTCGGAACGGAGACCTCCACGCCTTCAATTGTCAGCGTTACCAACTCTTGGTCGCTCATCGGTCACACAGCCGCCACGACGGCTCGTTTCCCTTCCTTGATATATGCCTCGAATTCATGGCGAAACTTCTGAATGCCGCTGATCACCGGCGCTGCACAGGAGTCGCTCAGCACGCAAATGGTTTTGCCGGTCATCTGGTCCGCGAGGTCCAGGAGCACGTCGAGATCGTTCATCTCGCCCTCACCCGCAAGGATCCGCTCCAAGATTCGCGTCGTCCACGCCGTCCCTTCGCGACACTGCGTACACTGCGCACACGATTCGTGCGCGTAGAATCGCGCGAGTCGCATGACTTGGTAGACCATGTCGGCGCTGTCGTCAAAGACGATCACGCCACCCGATCCCAACATCGTCCCAGCTTCGACGCATCCCTCGTAATCGAGCAGACATCCCTCCGTCTCGTCTCGGTTGAGGATTGGCACCGAAGAGCCGCCGGGAATGCACGCCTTCAGCGTACGCCCAGCAGGCACACCACCACAGAGATCGTGGATCAACTCGCCGAGGGGGAATCCCATTTCCACCTCGTAGTTACCGGGGCGCTGCACGTGCCCGCAAACGCTGAAGAGCTTGGTGCCAACGCTTTTCGGATTCGACCGGCACAGGTCTTTATACCATTGCGGACCCTTCGACACGATATGGGGCACCGCCGCCAGCGTCTCAACGTTGTTGATTGTGGTGGGCATTCCGAACACGCCTTCGGCGGCCGGGAACGGCGGTTTGATGCGCGGGTTGCCGCGTTTGCCCTCGATGGAGTTCATCAGGGCGGTCTCTTCGCCGCAGATGTACGCGCCGGCGCCGCGGTGGATATACATGTCCAACGGCGTGCCCGTCCCCATGGCGTCGGCGCCCAGCACTCCGCGATCGTACGCCTCCGCAAGGGCGCGCTCCATGATGGTGAGCGGTTCGGTGAATTCACCGCGGATGTAGATGTAGGTGATTTCCGCCTGCATCGCGTACTGCGCGATGGCGCACCCCTCGATCAACGCGTGGGGGGTCCACCGCATGATCTCGCGGTCTTTGAACGTGCCCGGCTCCGATTCGTCGGCGTTACAGCAGAGATAGTGCGGTCGAGTCTTTTCTTTCGGCATGAACGACCACTTGAGACCGGTGGGGAAACCAGCTCCACCACGCCCCCTGAGTCCGGACTCCTTGACCAGCTCGACCACGTCGGCCGGCGGCATCCCGAGCGCCGTCTCGAGAGCCTTGTACCCACCGCGACGAATCCATCCGTCGTACGAGCGGGCATCTGCGTCGCCGAAATACTCGCTCAAGACGACGGTCTCTTGCTTATGCGGTTTGTGCGGGTACCCCATCAGTCGATCACCGGGTCGCGCAGTTCGAACGTCATGAGTATTTCCGGACCAATTCTGGGACGGTCTCGACCGTCACACCTTCCACAAAGTCATCGTTCACGATCACTGGTGTCGCAAAACCACATGCGCCCAGGCATTCCACTTCCACAATCGTGAATTTCCCGTCTGGCGACGTGGCGCCAAGATCCCCGCATCCCGTCTCCTCGAGCAACGCCCGCATGACGTCTTCGGCTCCACAAAGCCCGCACGGCGTCGTGGTACACACCTGAACGAAATTTCTTCCGACGGGGTGACGGTGATACATCGTGTAGAACGTGACGACACCCTTGACGTAGGCGGCCGTCAGATCCAGCACGTCAGCGACCTCGGCCATCGCGGCGTCGGAGATCCACCCGTGCGTTTCCTGCACCATCCACAGCGCCGGCAACAGCGCCGCCTGTTTGGTGGGATACCGAGTCAGGATGCCCTCGAGCCTCGCCTTGCGCTCTCCCACAAACACCCGCTCGTACGCTACCGATTCCATGCAGCCCTCATCGGTCAACCTCGCCCATCACGATGTCCACGCTGGCGTTGATGGCGATCAAGTCGGAGAGCAGGTGTCCCTCGCTCATTTTGGGGAGCGCCGCGAGATTGATGAAGGACGGTGGCCGGATGCGCCACCGTACGGGCTTTGCGGTCCCATCAGACACGAAGTAGTACCCGAGTTCGCCTTTGCCGTTCTCGATCGGTAAGTACGCTTCTCCCACCGGCGCTTCCACACCCTGCATGACTTGCTTGAAATGAAAAATCATGGCCTCCATGTCGTTCATGGCGGCGTTTTTGGGCGGCAAAATCACGCGAGGATCGTCGATGTTGATGGGACCGTCGGGGAGCCGGTCCAGAGCCTGTTCCAGGATCCGCGTCGACTGGCGCATCTCTTCGAACCGACACAGGTATCGATCGTAGACGTCGCCGTGTTCCCCTACCGGCACCTCGAAATCGTACGTCTCATATTCGAGATACGGACGGTCCTTTCGCACGTCGTACGGGACGCCGCTCGCACGAAGCATGGGACCCGACAACGAGTAGTTAATCGCATCGTCGGCCGACATGACGCCGATCCCCTGAAGTCGGCTGCACCAAATGGCATTCCGCGTCAGCATCCGATCTACTTCATCCAACGTATTCGGAAATGTCCGGCAGAATTCGCGAAGCCCGTCCACGAATCCGTCAGGAATATCGGCCATGAGACCGCCTACGCGCGTCAAGCTCGTGGTCAGACGAGCCCCCGTCCACGCTTCCTGCAGATCGTAAATCCGTTCGCGTTGTTGGAACGTCCACAGAAACGGTGTGAACGCCCCGATATCGATGGCGGTCGTTCCAATCCAGACGAGGTGTGAAATGATCCGGCTCATCTCGCACGCGATCACACGTAACACGGTGCACCGTTCGGTGATCGTGATTCCCATCAGTTTTTCGACCGCCAATGCGAGGCCAACGTTGTTCGACATCGGCGACAGGTAATCGGTCCGGTCCGTCAGCGGAACGATCTGATTGTAGTGGCGGTACTCGCCGAGCTTCTCGAATCCCGAATGCAGGTACCCGACGTGCGGAATGACCCGGACGACGACTTCGCCATCCAGCTCCACGACCAAACGAAGCACGCCATGCGTCGCAGGATGCTGCGGACCGAGATTGAGCAGGAGGTGCTCGGCGCCCAGCCCTCCGTCTTCCGAACGTGTCGGTTCCGGGGGCCGCGTCGAGACCCCGAGGGGCACCCGTACGTCCCGGCCGGCGGCGTCGACCCCGGGGGTGGCAACGTCCAGTTCGACGGTGCGTTTCTCACCCATCGGACGACTCCTCGAGTTCCGGCACGGTGTCTCGCTCTCCGCGGTCGAGTCGCTCACGCATGTCGTTCGGGAGGTCGTGGTAGACCGCCGCGATCGAAAGCTCTTCCATCGAGTAGTGCGCTTCGGGATTGGCGTTCAACGCCTGGCGTACCTGTTCTGATCGTGAGAAGCGACCCCGCAACGGGAAATCCTTGCGCAACGGATAACCCTCGGCATAGGTCTCCCACATGAGAATCCGACGCAGATCCGGGTGATCGCGGAATCTGATTCCGAACATGTCGAACACTTCGCGTTCCAACCAATTGGCGCCCGCCCAGACCGGAAC
>JBFIZG010000392.1:0-3729 GCA_041604955.1 Gemmatimonadales bacterium
ACGCCGGCTGGGACGTGCGCGACCCCGAGCTCGACGGCGGCCGCATCGTCTACCAGCTCGGCGCCGACCTCTGGCTGTACGACGTCGCCACCGACGACTCCCGCAGCATCCCGATCACGCTCGCCTCCGACTTCGACCAGCTACGCGAAAAGTGGGTGACCGATCCGATGGAGTATCTGACGTCGGCGCACATTCACCCTGAGGGAGAGAGTGTGGTGCTCACGGCGCGGGGACGTGTGTTTGTAGCGCCGAGTGTGCAGGGTCGTTTGGTGCGGGCCTCACGGAAATACAGTGTACGCTTTCGTGACGTCGTGTTCATGCCAGACGGAACCTCACTGGTCGGTCTCTCCGACGAAACGGGCGAACTCGAGTTTGTGAAAATTCCGGCGAACGGAGTCGGCAACGACGAGCCGCTGACTCGTGATGGTACGATCCTCAGGTTCCAGGGTCACCCCTCGCCAGACGGAGCGTGGATCGCCTACGACGACAACAACAACGACCTCTGGATACGGAACCTGTCGACCGGCGGGACACGGCGTATTTCGGAGCATCGGGAAGGTATCGGCGACATGGCGTGGTCACCGGACAGCCGATGGCTCGCGTACACGCGGGTGGCGCCCAACAGCTTCCGACAGATCATGCTGCACGACGTGAACGACGGGACTCGGGCGGCCCTGACGAGTGATCGGGTGAACAGCTTCAGCGTTGCATGGGACCCCGCCGGCGATTTCATCTATTTTCTGTCCGACCGGAACCTCCGGACGCTGGTCGGAAGCCCCTGGGGATCGCGGCAGCCGGAGCCGTACTTCGACAAGTCGATCGAAATCTTCCATGCGGCGCTGCGCAAGGGTGTACGCTCGCGTTTCAAGCCGGCCGATGAACTGAGTCGAAACGCTGAGACAGGCGCGAACCCGAAGTCGGAGACCGGGGACGTGGCGGTGCAACCGATCGTTATCGATCTTGACGGGCTCGCGCGGCGCGTCAAGCAGGTCCCGGTCGCAGCAGGGAACTACAGCTCGCTCTACGTGAGCGACGATGCGCTGTTTTGGCGCGCGCGCGACTCGGGGCCGAACCCGGATTCGCACCTCATGGCGCTGGCAATCGGAAACGACGACGTCGAGACAAAGACGGTCGTCGACGACGTACGGTTCTTCGAACTCTCCGGCAACGGGAAGAAGATCCTCCTCCGAAAGGGAAACAACCTCTACGTCATCGACGCCAAGACGCAACGCGTGTCCGATCTCGCTGAGTACAAGGTCGACCTGAGCGGTTGGACGTTCCCCATCGACGTGCAGGACGATTGGCGTCAGATCTTCGTGGACGCATGGCGGCTGGAACGTGATTACTTCTACGATCCCAACATGCACGGGGTCGATTGGAACGCGACGCTCGCGAAGTACATGCCGCTCGTCGATCGTGTGACCACCCGGGCCGAACTCTCCGACCTGATCGGGCGCGCCGTGGGCGAGCTGTCCGCACTCCACACCAGCGTTCGGGGCGGCGACCACCGGACTGGCGCCGACAACGTTCGAGTCGCGACGCTCGGCGCGCGCTTGTTTCGCGAAGCCCAGGCCGGCGGATACCGCATCGACTATATCTACCAGTCCGATCCGGATTACCCGGATGAGTTGTCCCCCCTCGCCGACCCCGATCTCGCGATTCGTGAGGGCGACGTGATCGAATCGGTGAACGGAGTCGCCACTCTGGAAGTGGATGACATCGGGGTGCTTCTCCGCAATCAGGAGGGTCGTCAGGTGTTGCTCACGATCCGCTCCGGCGAGGAACGTCGAGACGTCATCGTCGTGCCCACCGCGTCAGAGGCGAACCTGCGATACAGCGACTGGGAGTACACGCGCCGTCAAAAAGTCGAGGCCGACAGCGACGGAAAAATCGGGTACGTGCACCTCCGCGCCATGGGGTCGAACGACATCAACGCCTGGTATCGAGAGTTCTATCCGGTATTCAACCGGCCGGGTCTGATCATCGACGTTCGGCACAATCGCGGCGGGAACATCGACAGCTTTATCCTGGAAAAACTGATGCGGCGCGCGTGGATGTACTGGAAAGATCGGGTCGGGCAGCCGACCTGGAGCATGCAGTACGCCTTCCGCGGCCACATGGTGGTGCTCGTCGACCAAAACACCGCGTCGGATGGTGAGGCGTTCGCCGAAGGATTCCGCCGCCTGGGCCTGGGGCCCGTGATCGGGATGCGCACGTGGGGCGGGGAGATCTGGCTCAGCTCGGTGAATCGTCTGAGCGACGGAGGCATCGCGCGCGCGCCGATGAGCGGCGTGTACGGACCGGAGGGCGAATGGCTCATCGAGCAAGTGGGGGTGGTGCCGGATTTCGTGGTCGACAACCTGCCACACGTGACGTTCAACGGGTCGGACGCTCAGCTCGACGCCGCCATCGAGTATCTGCTGGATGAGATCGAACGGGATCCCCGGGCAGTGCCGCCCGCGCCGCCATATCCCAACAAGGCGTTTCGCTATAGGGTGACGGAAACGGGCGGAAACGGAAGCGCACAGTCCGAAGCGGGTAGCCGCAAACCGTAGCGGTCGAGCGTCACACGCAGAAAAGGGCCCGGCAACAGCAGCGTGTCGCCGGGCCTGCATTCTGACTCGGAACCCCAGGGTTACGGCATCGGTGTCGTCACGCGCCGGAGTGTGACTCCCCAGGCGGACGGATCGTCGGGGACGTCCGCATTCCACTCTTCGGCTGAGTGCGACCCGTCGGACTGGTAGCGCAGCACATACTCGCCGGCGGGCAGGATCACGGTGCCGTCGAACAGCCGGTTCTTTGTCGCGCCGCCGGCGTGTTCGGACATGCGATAGGTCATTTCCCAAACGGCCCGTCCCGTCGAGGCCTCTTCAATCCACGCGTAGTCGTACATCGTGCCACCCGACCCCTCGCCCAGCGCGTAGATGTGGACCTTCGTTTCCTTCTCTAGTGTGAATCGCCGCCGGGCCTTTACCCGGTCCCCCATCTGGGTGAGCTGGGCGATAACCGCCGGATCGGTCGCCTCGTCATAGGCCAGGACGACAGTCTCGTCGACCACGTCTCCCGGAGCGACCAGCGTTATTCCCCAGGCGTCTTCATGCGTGGGAGGCGATGAGTTCCAGTCCTCCCAGGAGTGGGATCCGTCCGTCACGTAGTGGACGATGTAGCTTCCCGAATCCAGGGTGACGACCTCGTCGACCACGCGGTTCTTGCTGGAGCCCCCGGCGTGTTCCGTGTTTTCGAACTCCATCCGCCAGATCGCTCGGCGGGTGGTTGCATCCACGATCCACCCGTAGTCATACATGTCGTTTCCCGACCCCTCGCCGACTGCATGGATTCGGACATCCATCGGCGCCCTGAGCGAAAAGCCCTGCGACGCCGTTTCGTGGTCACCCATCCCGGTCAACTGAACGAATGCCCCCGCCACCGGTGGGGGTGGCTCCCGGCGCACCCGATGGGTCTCGGACTGGTGAACTAGGTCGCTAAAATGGAACTGTATTCCGGGAGTGGCATCCCGCCGGTTCATGAACAGGATTCCGCCTGCCACCAATACGATCGGGGTGGCTGCCCAGAGGATTCGCTTGAAAGGCATGGTTGTCGGCACCGCCTGCTGTGGGTTTCTCGGGCCCTGCCAGGCTCGATTCAATTACCATTACGGTGGAAGGCTGGCGAAAGATTCGCCAGGCAGGGCTCGAAAAGCCCGGGGGCCAGGGGTGTTGCCCCCGGGGC
>JBFIZG010000393.1:0-3653 GCA_041604955.1 Gemmatimonadales bacterium
GAAGAGTAGCGGGAACCAGTTGGGTGCATCACTCGGTAGCTCCCGGTTGACCGCGGGAGCAATGATCTCCGGGTTCGCAATCAAGATCCCCGCGAACACGATGCCCAATGCGACAAAGAGCTGGTGACTGTTGATGTAGTCGCGCGGTTGGAGCAAGAGCCACACCGGCAGCACACTTGCGATCCCGGCATACACGAACAAGATGATGACCCAGCCGACCCGCACGCCGTCGGAGGCCGCGGCGGCTGCCGCACTCTCCGGGTCGCCGGCCGCGAGTTGCGTCTCCGAGGGTGCAAACCCGAAGAAATCGGGTAGCTCGAACGGCATGAACTGTCCCATCCAGATCATGATGTAGAGCACGAGCAGCGCCGCGAGCGAAGGCCAGAGAATGCCGACGCGCGTTCGATAGATGAGGACGCCAACGATGACCGCGACCACCAGCGCACCCCACACCGGCAACGCGGCGCCCGGATTGGCCATCAACAGGTTCGCGATGACGACCGCGAACACGGCGTTCACCAGCAGAAGCAAGAAGAAGATGATGAGCAGAAACAGGACTCGCGCCCGGCTACCCACCATCGACTCCGCGAGCGTGCCGATAGACTGGGCCTTGTGTCTGGTGGAGATCCACAGGGTACCGAAATCATGTACGGCGCCGGCGAAGATCGTGCCGAGCACCACCCAGAGGAATGCAGGGAGCCATCCCCAAATGACGGCGATCGCCGGCCCAACGATTGGTGCGGCGCCTGCCACCGATGTGAAGTGGTGTCCAAACAGGACGTGCTTGTTGGTGGGGACGTAGTCGACGCCATCCTCGAACTCGTGCGCCGGCGTCTTGAAATCGGGATCGAGCCGGTAGATGCGTGTCGCGATGTATCGCGAATACACTTGATAGCCGGTGAAGAAGGCGAGGAGACCAACAACGAGCAGCGCAATGGAACTCACGGACCGATCTCCCGGGATAGGGGATGCCTAATGTAGAGTGACACGCGCAGGGGACGTAAGAGGCGCTGGCCGGGCTGCTATCGATCCGTTCGAACGCTTGCTGGCAGCTCCGCGAGCAGCGTCCGAAGCGCTTCGATACCGACGACGTCGGACTCCCGAAGCGGTAGCCGGTAGATGTCGAAACGCGCGAAGGTGCGTTCTATCTCCTCGAGGTACTGCTGCTCTCGCTCTCGACGCCGCTCCAGAAAGACTCCATCCGATTCGGCGGGCAGGACCCGGTTGATCACGATGCCTCCCACGGGCACTTGGTATTTGGCCAAGACCTCCACTGCTTTCGCGGTCTCCAGTATCGGCAATCGCTCGGGTATGAGAACGAACACGAACGCCGTTCGAGCGGCATCGGTCAACGTCGCCCGCGCGTGCTCGAACCTCACCTTGCGTTTGCGGAGCGCCTCGAGCACCGGATCCGCGCGATCGGGTTCATCGCCCGCTGCGGCCCCTGCGACGTTGCGCCACATGCGGGCGAGTACATTGACCTTCCGCCGGCGGCTGATGAGGCCACTGATCCACGCGCCCATCAGTTCGGGAAGCGACAACAACCGGATGGTATGCCCGGTGGGCGCCGTATCGAACACGACTCTGTCGTATCGGCCGCTCGCTTCATCGAGAATGCGCGCGAATCGGTCGAACAGAGCGGCTTCTTCCGCGCCTGGCGAAACGCGCGCAATGTCGATCTGTCGTTCCACCTCGTGCATCAGCCGTGGCGCGGTGGACTCGACGAGCCGGCGTTTGACGTCGTCGATATATCTGTCAGCTTCGCGTGCCGGGTCGATCTCCAGCGCCCAGAGGTTGGGTACGACTTCGAGTGGCTCGTCCGTCAGCGATGTCTCCAGCATGTCGCCGGTCGAATGCGCCGGATCGGTAGAGACGAGGAGCGTTTTCAGGTGACGTTCCGCGGCACCGAGCGCGTACGCGCATGCCAGCGTGGTCTTGCCGACGCCACCCTTGCCTCCGAAGAAGATGACATCCCGATCCGGTAGCGAGCCGCCCTCCTGCTTCAACAACACCGAAACCCGTCTTCGGGCGCCCGCGGCATCCCCATGCGAAGATGCCATTCATGGAATTGTTCGATCAGGTCGGGATAGAGTTCCAGCGTGTAAAACGCGACCGGGTTGGGCGTTCCCAGGAGGTCGGAAAACCCCACGAGGAGAAAGAGATCGCGCTCCCTGAGATACTCCCGGTGAATGGTGGATCGGTACGGCGCAATGTACACGCCCTCGTAAATCTCCCGCGCAGCGCGGAGCCGGCGCCGCACGGCTCGCCAGAGATTCTGAAGTCGCGACCCCCGTTCACGCTCCATCACCTAACACCTATCACCTGACACCTAACACCTGACACCTGACACCTATCACCTAACACCTATCACCTAACACCTAATTCAATCCCATCCCCCAGCGCATGAGGCTCACCGGAAGCAGCCCATACGTCAGGAGATCCTCGTGAAACCCGCGGAGCGAGTACTCCGCGCCTGCGGCGTCACGATAGTCGTCATGTAACGACTTGATCTCTCTTCTGCCAACGGCGTATCCGATTTGATACGCGGGAGTGGCGCAGTAACGCCTCACCTCCGCCTCGGCGTTCGGTCGGTCGAAATGGAGCCGATTGACGAGCAGGTCCACCGCTTCCTGAAAGGTCATGCCCTTCGTATGGAGCCCGACATCGGCAACGATCCGCACGGCTCGCCACAGGAGAGCGACCTGTTGGAACAATTGCTCCGGGACGCTGCGATAGAAGCCGGCGGCGCCCATCATCTCCTCGCAGTACAACGCCCACCCTTCCACGGTGACGGACGTGCCGACGATGCTCCGGACCACCCGAGGTTGCGCTTGCGCGTGCAAGAAATGCAGGTGATGCCCCGGAAATCCCTCGTGCAGCGCCGTGCAGGGCAAATCGTGGGTGCAGTGATCTCTGAGCATTCGTTCGGCAGCGTCCGGACTGAGATCGCGGCCTGGCGGAGTCACGTAAAACAACCCCGTCTTGTCTTCCGAAAACGCTCCGGGTGGCTGGTAGGCGGCAAACGGAATCAACGAAGACAAAAAACTCGGTGTTTCGACCACCTCGAGCGGTCCGGCCGGTACGGAGACCAGATTCTCTTGCTCCACAAACCGGCGAGCACGATCCATCTCTACCGCATACGCCGCGACCAATCCTTCGGCCGATGGATGGTCGGTGCGCAGCTCATCGACTACGTCGTGCCAATCGGCGCCCGGCTGCACGGCTGCGGCGAGTGAAACGACCTCTTGTTCCACTTCATCGACCAGAGAATGACCGTATTGCCAGAGTTCGGCGGCCGTGGTGTTCAGCGCGTGCTCGTGTTGGAGTCTGAAGTTGAACGACTTCTCGCCGCAGGCGAAATCGGCGGTGGCGTTTTCCAACAGCTCCGACTCCAAGTAATCGGCGAACGCACGCATGGCGTCCTTCGCCGCCTCGCACGTGTCCTCAAATTTCTCATCGTCCGACGGCCGGAGCGCCTTGGCGACGTCGTCGACGAGTGCCACACCTGCGCGTGTTACGTCCAGCCCCGTTCGCACGAACACACCTGGGCAATCGGACAGGGTCGCGCGAGCCTGCTCGAAGAATCCGGGAATCTGCGTTAAACGGCTTGCCGCTGCTTGGGCACGGTGGTCGTAGGAGCGGTCTTCTCTCGC
>JBFIZG010000394.1:0-3636 GCA_041604955.1 Gemmatimonadales bacterium
CCGTCCGGGTAGCGCAACGCCCGGCTGCGTCGCCACGCCGCGCCGCGTATCACTTACCACACCTTTCGCAACTATCGGGGGTCCGCGCACGATACACGCCGTCGTCGCCTCGTTCCATTACCAGTAATTCCGCGTGCGCCGAGTCCAAATCTCGACGCAGTCGGCACACGTCGGCTTGCGGTTGAGACGCGAGACGATCGAGTCTTCCGGCTCCCGCGCAAACCGCCAGGGGATTCCGCCGCAAAGCGCCATCCACCGTTCGGCCTTCCCGCCCGGATGGACGAGAATATGCACGTCCGGAGAGAAGGAGCGATGCCTCCCCGTGATCGGGCCACCCGTCACGGTGTTGGCTTGCGCCAGCAGCTGCTCAATGTCGCGCGTTGCGTCCATGATGCGCCTCACGGATAAAACCCCTCACTAAAACCCCGACTCACTCCCTGCGGAGTGTGCTCGGACCAACCCGAATACACATATGTCCCGTTTCGGAACCGCCATTCGTCATACGAACTCATCTCGACTCTGGCGAACGGGGACAAAACGTCTTCGTGCAACACACCGAGCAGCCCATCCGGCCGATGCACCCGCACCGACTCGCGCACCATCGGCGGCAGCGCCACCCCGCAAAACAGCGCCAGCATGGCGCCCAAAAACTCGCGTCGATCGGTCATGGCGCCAGACTGACGGACTTAGCGAACCGATCAGCCCCACCCTCTAAGGGATGCTCCAACAACGCAGCCTGACGCCGTGATCTCACTTCCGTTTACCCCGCTTCCGCTTGCTGCGGCCCACCTTGACCGCCGGAAAGTTGTGCTTTCGAAACCGCTCGATCTGTTGAAACTCGTAACTCTTCGGATCGAGCGCAAAGTCCAGTACTTCGTCCCGCATCAGAATTTCATCCGGCGTCGGTCTCGCCGGCTCCGGCCGTGACTGCGCCCACATGCGCACCATGTCGGCCGCGTCGTCTACTTGGTTCGGCTCGATGTCCTCAATGTCATGCGGGGGCACGCCCCGCGCCAACGTCGAAAGCTGCGACCACGTCACCGAGCAATTGTCCATGATCCGCAACAACGGCCCACCGTACCGCTTTGGAAAGAAGTACGTGTGCAGCAGTTGCCACCCTCGAGCTCGCGACCCGGCACCTTTGGTGGCCGGCTTCGCCGACCATCCAACTTCGTGGAAGTACGGCAGCATATCCTCGATCGGCGCTCGCCCCGTCTCGCTCGAGACCGCCCAGGCGTTCGTGTCAATCGTGACCTGATGAATCTGCGCACGTTCCTCCGGCGGTGTTCGCTCCACCAGCGTTTGCGCGAAGAGCGGCGCAATCATCCGCTGCTCGCACATCTCCCGATACAACCACGAGTGTGGCACGCGGTCGGCAATCCCACTTGTGGTCTCGAACCAACCAGCCACAGCGTAGTTTTCGTAGCCCCAATCTACCACGATCTCCTTTTGTGTCCATGGCAAAGGAGGTCGAGCACCCACCCGATGCAGCCCGTCGCGGAGTTCCGAGAACATGACGCCGGCCGCGATGTCCCAATGCCCCCAGCGCATAGCGCGCCGAATCTCCGGGTCCGGGTAGGACAGCAACGCAATTTCGTACATCGGGTCCATGAGGTCGTTGCTGTCAAGCGTGGCGGGAATGAACTGCCGGTGATAAATCCGCTTGGTACCGGAGATTGTATCTTCGACGGTCTCCCGGTAGACGGCGAACGGCTTGCGCCCATCAATAAACCGTTCCTTCACCCACCCGTGCCCCGGACCACCCGGGTTGCTGGCCGTACGGATGTAGCACCGCACGCCGAGCCCTTGCTTGAATGGCCGACAACGCAAAAAAAGGTACGTGTAGATCTCGTCAATCGGCCATTGCGTGAGTTCGTCGAACGCGATGTACGCATACGCGGCCCCTTGGTGCCGGAGCTTTTGCTCGCCGCGCTCCGCGAACGAGAACAGATAGGTCGCGCCGTCGTACGTTTTGGCGCGCCGTACCTGGGCGTGCGCCGAGCGGTGATACCGGGGGAACCTCCATGTGTGATCAGACCGCGTAAACCGTCCCCCGTGTTCGGGGAACGTCTCGTACGACATCTCGACGACCTGGGCTAGCTCTTTGAAGACGCGCCGGAAGAACACGGCGCGATAGCCGGGATTGGTAACCTGCCGCAGCCCTTCGTTGAGCAAGAGGATCGTCTTGCCGGGACCGGCCGCGCCGCCGAAGAAGACCTCGAACGCATCGGCGCGGGAGAACGCCTCTTGTTCGGGAGAATAAGGGCAGAACGAGTGGACATCCCCGTGGCGGCAATACGGATTCAAAACCGCCGGGAATGCGCCCTCGACTTCAATCACGTCGTCAGGCTACCGGAGAACCCCCTCGACCAAAAACGTCGAGCGGCATCGCACCGAGAAAGTCGCGCCCGGTCAGTCATGTTTCTTTTTGCGCGAAGATGTAGACTTCCCACGTTTGGCCGCCTTTGGCTTTACGCCCGACGGCGAGGAACCGGGGCCGGCCTTCGGCCGCTTGGCGCTCGCTTTGGGGTTGCTCCATTCCGCGATGTTTTCGAGCCGCATCGTCGGATTGTCGGCCGGACATAACACCGTCACGCGGTGATGTTCGTCGTTGCATGAGACGACCTTCCCTTCTATCGGGGCGCCGGTTTGCGGATTCGTAACGGTCACGATCTCGCCGATCTTCGGCAAGGTTTGTGTGGTTGGCATGGCTCGCTCTCCGGTGTTGAGGTAGCGACGTAGGGCGGACGACAGGCTATAACGCAACGGACAGGACCCAATATAAGACGACGGCGGCAATCCCGATGGTCCGCATAATGGGAAGCGTAATGGCCTCGTGCCCCTCGGGCGGGTGGATGACCGGGTCGAGGTAATACACGCCAGACGGGTCCCGCCGGAGCTGGCCGTGGGTTTGCTCGACAATCTCGCGGTAGGCGTCGTGACGGTTCCCCGCGCCAGTAATAACGCGCGTCGTCGTCGGGTTGTGATTCCACAGATCCCGCACGCGCGGCCATGGCATACGATCGTCGTTCAGGGCAGCCCCCTGAAAAGGTGGTGCAGCACGGCACCAACGAGCGCGCCGCCAATCGCGAGCAGACTGAAAGTCACGACATCGAGCACGTAGCGCCGCGTCGGCGTGGTGATGTAGGGAGAGCCCATCATGAGACGTACCGTTCTTGGATGTAAACCGGCTCTTGCCGCTCGTGGCAGATGAAGAACCATAACGCAAACAGGAGCCCCGGCACGCGCCGCACATACTTGAGGCCATGCGCCGCGCCACACCGATCGCACCGACGCACGAAGATCTTACGTTCCTCAAGCCGCCCACTCATCCGTCGCTCTGCTCCGTGGGAGACAAGAGGGCGTCGATGGCAGCACACAACGAGCAAGGTTCGGCGCGAACACACGCACAGTGGTTGCGCGATTTCCGCAGCAACCCATAGGCGGCGTCACGTTGCGTTGTTCGCGTCTCTAGCTCCTGCCGTAGGCGCTCGTTCTCGGCGCGGACCACTTTTGGACCGTAAGAACACGTGCAAAGGATTGGTCGATCCGTCCACGCACTGTCTATTTGCACAACACATCCCTGCCGGGGGTCATGCTTTGTCATTGCGTGGCGGCAGTTGGGGCAGTCCCCAC
>JBFIZG010000395.1:0-3601 GCA_041604955.1 Gemmatimonadales bacterium
CAATGCGATTCTCGATCTTGAAGCATCGTAGGAACCATCTGATGAGGCGGTGAGTTTTGGGTAAGTCCGGGGAGCCGGTTATTTTGTCCCAAGGGAGGGCTAGACCTAACTGGTAAGGCAGCGGTCTTGAAAACCGCCGGGCGCAAGCCCTTGTGGGTTCGAGTCCCACGCCCTCCGTCGTCTTGCCAAAGGTGCACGGGCACAACGGAGAAGGATCCGACATGTAAGTGGCGATCGGCGAGGCGCGATCTGCCGATCGCACTCAGCAGCTACGGCACGCAAACCCCTGCCGCACCGGCGAAGACGCCGCTCACGCTGGTCGTGCCCGCATTTCCCTTCCCGGCGATCCAGGCCTCGACGTCAGCCGGGTTGGTACCGTCACCCACGAAGTCCTGCAGCTCGAAGAGCCCCGTAGCCGCACTCTCCAACACGAACCCGTCCGTTCCGGCTGTAGCGCTGTTCCCGGCCAGGTTGAGACACACGACGCCGGTGCCGACCGTCGCTACCCGTACTCCGTGGCTCCCCGCGTTGACAATGTTCATTGACTGAAGATCGACGGCGAGATTCCCCGTTGCGTTCTCGATGTCAACGCCTGCACCAGTTGGATCGGTCACGTTGGTCACGCCGTTTATCGCGACGCTCCCGGTCACTCCAGCAAGTCGGATGCCCGCTCCGTCACTACTACTGGAGGTCACCATTCCGGCGTTTATGTCGACGGCGGTCATGGTGATGTCGATCGCCGCCGCGCCTTCGGAGTCGAGGTTTGCGTTACCGATGGTCAGCGTACCGGCGACACCGGTGTTCAGAACCTGCACGGCAGAGATCCCTGCACCGGTGCTGAAGACCTCCAGATTCGTAATGGTCACGTTCCCCGTGCTGTTGTTCTGAATCAATACGGCGCTCTGGCCACCATTTCGAAGCGCCGACGTTCCCAAAACCACGTCGGCAAACATCACGTCGGTCGCCGAGTTGTCGATCACGATGCCTCGGCCGTTTGCATGGGACTGCGAAATCGTTCCGCCGAACGTCGCCATGCCGCCCGTCGTATTGAGGAGCTCGACCACGTGATGCGGGTGACGCGTGTTGGTGATGGTGCCCGGGAAGATCAGACTCACGTCGCCTGCGCCAAGCCGGACGGACTGACTCGTCGAATTGGTGATCGCGCTGGCCGCGCTCAAGACCTCGAGCGTGCCGCTGTTGCCGGTCAGCCGGACCGCGCGGTTGGGGGCGTCGGTCGAGGAGAGCTCGTCGAAAACGACGTTCGATCCAAAGTCGCCGTTCGAGATGTCCAACGCTCCGCCGAGGCCCGTGATCGAGACAACATCGATCACCAGGTTCCCTACACCGCTCCCGCTCATGGCATGACTCGAGGTCCCGGGTGTCACGCTCGTGTTGCCGATGGTGAGACCCCGAATCGTATTGTTCGCCGCTAGGTCGATTCCATTGTTGTTGTCTCCGGTCACTTCGATGACCGGCGCCGTATTCGTTCCACCCGCAAAGGCCTGATACGCTGCACTGCTGTTTCCGTCGGCGGTAAACGCGCTGTTCAACGTAACCGCTTCGCCGATGAGCAGTTGATCGTCCAACAAGGTGATGCCGTCATCCTCGCTGTAGGTCCCCGTGCCGCTCGCGAGTGAGATCACATCGCCCGGCGCCGGATCGGGTGACGCGCCAGTGCCAGCGTTCGCGAGGGTGAAATCGGCCACGCTTTGGAATGGGTCGTTGAATGTGCCCAGGTTTGCGCCGGTGTCGCTGTTATCGATGAACCACACCATTTCGCTGCCCGTGACGGTCACCGTTGCCATGGCGCCGCCATCCACGCTGTACGTGAAGGTGTCGTCGCCGACGAATCCGGGCGGCGGGTCGTACGAGAAGCTGCCATCGGCGTTCAGCGTCACCGAACCCGTAACACCGGCTCGACCTACTCCGTCGGTGGAAGTGGGCGTCCCGACGTTCGCAGCCAGTCCCTGCACGGCCGTGACCGTCAGGCCATCGCCGTCATTCGCAAGCACGCCGTTCGCCGCGCTCACCTCGATCTCGATGTTGCCACTCGCCGTGTACCCGTCGTCCGTCGGCTCCGGTGGCGCGCCAACCGTGATGCTCACCGCCGCGACCGACATCCCGGCCGTGTTTTCGATCTCGTACTCGAACACGTAGTCTCCCACGAAGCCCGTGGGCGCGATGAAGGACACGCTACCATCACCGTTCACGGTGAGCGACCCGCTTCCCTCCGGGAGCGGCGTAATGGTGGTGCCGGCTGGATTGCTCGTCACGTCGCCGCCGAGGAGTCCGCCGCCGAACGACACCAGCGTGGCCTGCGGGTTCCCGAGTGCATCATTGGCCAAGAGCACCGGCTGTCCGTTGGGAACGTCCAACGTACCGTCGGGCGCCGCGGTGTACGCGTCGGGCGCCGCGGTCGGTGGAACCGGACCCGGAGGAAGCACTTCGATCGTCACCATAGCGTCGCCCACTCCGAGCGCATTGGTCACGCGGTACTTGAACGTCACGACGCCGAGAAACGCCGGATCGGGATCGAACGTGAGGCTCCCGTTTCCGTTCACCGTGAGGACGCCCTTGTCTGTCACGTTGATCGAGACTCCCGGTGCATGGTCGGTCACGGCGCCCACACCGTCGATCTCGCCCCACGAAGTGAGCGTCCCCGCTGGAACCCCCAAATCGTCGTCGTCCAACAAATCATCTGCGCCATCGGGGACGGTGAGTGTCACATCTTGCTCTGTCACGTAGGCATCATCGACAGGACCTGGAACGAGTCCCACCGTGATGGTTACGGTGGCCTTCACCATTGCCGAGGTGTTCTCGAGGCGGTAGTCGAACGTGACTGTACCGACGTCGGTCGGCGTTTCGAGCGTGAAACTACCGTCCGCGTTCACCGTGAGCGTGCCGCCCGCAAGACCAACCGAGGTCCCGGCGAGGAACGAGCCTTCATCACCACCGAGCGAGCCGCCGCCGAACGAGACGAGCGTAGCGGGCGGGTCTCCCAGCACGTCGTTGTCCAACAGATCGTCGGGGTCGCTCGCCACTCGCGCGAGCGTCGTATGCTGTTCCGTCACGTATTCGTCAGGTTCGGCCCGCGGAATGCCGGGTAGTGCACCTTCTTCAATACGAAACCTGATGAGCAGCGCTTGTCCGTTGATGAGCGGCGTATGCGTATCCCAGTTGACCTGGTCGGCTTCGGTCTGGTTGCTCACCAGGTCGATGTCCCGCGTGCCCAGCACTTGTCCCAGTGCGTGCACGACGATCCGATAGTTTTTCGCGACGTCCAACGAGAAGTTGTAGGTCTTGAACAGCACCTTATAGAGCTCACGATTGACATCGACCTGCACGATCCCGCCGCTGACACGCATCGTCGTTGTAAACGTCACGATCGTGCTCGTACACACGGCAGCCGTGAGCTCGCAAATCTCGACCTCGGGTTCGAGCGTGCCATCGAACGGCGCCGACGCGGGGATTTCGTCTAAGACGACCGGTCGCCGCCACATGAAGTTCGCATCGACTGACGGTGTCTCGTTCACAGTGATGGTGACCATCGCCGTCGAGGCGCCGGCGGTATTCTCGAGCGCATAGCCGAACGTGTAATCTC
>JBFIZG010000396.1:0-3588 GCA_041604955.1 Gemmatimonadales bacterium
ATCGTCGAGGGCGCCGCGGGTTATGCGGGCCGAGAGGTCCACGCCCGTATCCACGCGTACGGTGACCCAACCTGGAGCGGCGTCGGCAATCGCAATGATCTTTCCCGGAAACTGGTTTCGCACGCTGGAGGCAAAAGGTTGGAGGCTGACGAGGATGTCGTCGGCCGGAAGTGCGACGGTGACCGGTCCCGCCTTGTCCGTCACCAGATGCACGTCGAGCGGGCCGATTCGGACGACCCGATGACCGGAGCCTTCCGGAATGACGGTACGGAACAGGTTCTCGGGCACGACGGTCCCGGCTTTTCCACCCGTCAAGGAAATGACGCGCTCGGACCATCGGTACGCATCCTCCAGTTGGTGCGAAGCGAAACACAGTGCGATTCCACGCTCGCGTTCCTCCTGAAGCAGCTGGTAGAGTTGTGCCACGGCCCCTCGGTCCGCCGCCGAGGTCGGCTCGTCCAACAAGAGGACGTCCGGCTGGAGTGCGAGCGCGCGCGCAATGGCCACACGTTGGGTCTCTCCGTCGGACAGCGAGCGGGCCGGGCGTTCGGACAGGTAAGGGATGCCCATACGTTCGAGGGCGCGTGTCAGGCGAGTTGTCGTGTCTGGCCCCGTCGCGTGATGGAGCGATAACGCGTATCGGAGGTTCTGCGCGACGGTCCCGCGAAAGAGCAGCGGTTTCTGTTCCACCAACGTCACTCGACGGCGCGCGTGATGCCGGTCTGCGTTGCTGACAACCGGCTGCGCGTTCAGCGTGAGCGTTCCGGACGTGGGACGCTCGAGAAAGGCCATCAGGCGTAACAGGGTGCTCTTACCCGAAGCGTTGGCGCCAACGAGGGCGGTTACCGTACCGGCATCGAGACGCAGCTCATCGATCTCGAGCACCCGGTGATCGCCGTACCAATGCTCCACGTGTCGGAGCTCAAGCATCGCCCTTCCCTTGCAACATCTGGAGCACCACGTTGACGGTGAGTGCAAGCGCGAGCAATACCAGGCCAAGCGCCATCGCGAGCGCGAGATCGCCCTGCGACGTCGCCAACGCCACGGAGGTGGTGAGTGTGCGGGTGTGGTGCCGGATGTTCCCGCCAACGATCATCGCGGCGCCGACCTCGGCGAGGACCCGTCCAAACGACACCACCACGCCGGTGAAGAGAGCGTAGCGAGCCTCACGGGCAACCGCGACGTGCGTGCGCCACCGGTTTGCGCCTAGCGTCATCGCGGTACGTCTAACTCGGGGGTCGACGCCTTGGACGGCTGCTGCGGTGAGCGCCGCCGCGATGGGTACGGCCAGGACGACCTCGGCCACGACGATCGCCCACCACGTGTAGAGCAAACCAAAGCCGCCCAGCGGGCCTTGCCTGGCGAGGAGTCCCCAAATGACGAGCCCGACGACGACCGTGGGGAACGCCAACATCGTGTTGAGCACTGTGATCGCGGCGCGCCGGCCGAAAAACCGGGTCGTGCCCACGGCAAATCCGATGGGGACGCCAATGACGCAGGCAATGATGGTGGCAATGACTGCTACCCGAACGGAGAGCAGCGTAACACCCAGGACTTCCGCGTTGCCGGAAAAGATCAGCGCGGTGCCGCGGCGCAGACCTTCCCAGAAAAAATCCACCGCCTAGAGCCGTATCGCGTAGCCGATCGTGACGATCAGCGATGGATGATGGGTCCATTCCGTATCGTCCATCGTGACCGGGTCCAGCAGCGAGGGTTCGTTTGGTGCGCCGACTGGTGGGTCGAAGAAGATTGTGGGATAGCGAAGCCGCCACACGGTGTTGCGGGCTTCGAAGCGCACGTTGATGCGATCGCTGGGGAACCAGCGGACACCGAGCCGTGGACTCACATGGAATTTCGTCCCGAACTCAAACGTACTCGAATCTTGCGCCACGCCGGCACCAAAGGCGGCACCGAGCCCGCCACCGAAATACGGGGCGAGGCGGCGCCAGGTCTTTTCCCCAGTCAGACGAAGCGCGAGACCAACTTCCGCGATCGTGACCCGTTGGCCGAATGTTCCTTTGACCCGAGTCGCCTCGCCCTTTGTGGGGTCCAACACGAGTCGGTCCAGATCGGCGACTTCCACACCAAAAAAGACCTCGGCCGGCCCGCCGAGGTGGAGATCCAGGCGAGCCCCGACGATGAGACCGTCGGTCGGTCCCACTCCGGCAGCTCCCGCCGAGCCACCGAAATATCCGGCAGTGAGCGCGAGCACATGCTTTGCGCGTAGATCGCGATATGGTGAAGATTCAGGAGCATGACCCACTTGGCCGACGACCGCCGTCGGTGGGATGAGCAGGAGCCAAGTGGTCACGACGAGCCGTTTCACCCTGCACCTGAGGTGTTTGACAGCGAGACGACGCTCGTCTACAATCTTGCAGGTAAACACGATGAGGCAATCTAGCCGGCCCTACCGACCGCAACCAGCCCGCCTATTCGCCGTGATGCTCATGGCGGGTGCGACCGTTCCGCTTGCTGCGCAAACGCAGTATCGCGTCACTCAGCCAGAGAACTTCCGCCGCGACCCGTCGACGACGGCGCCGATCCTCGCCAGGGTGCCCAGTGGGATCTCCCTCGCCGGGGGCCGAATCGAAAACGGGTGGACGGAAATCACGCTCGACGGGTGGGTGTGGGCGGAGTCGGTTGAACCGTCGATCGGCGGGAGTCACGATCTCCGGGTCACGGCTCGGGGAGGGGAAAATCTGCGTACGGCGCCCAACCAATCCGTCGTGGCGAGGCTGTCGTTTGGCACCTTACTCGATCGGGTCGAGCGCAACGCCCGGTGGCTGCGAGTCCGTCGCCAGGGCTGGATGTGGAGTCAATCGCTCGACGAGGTGGCTTCGCCTGAACCTGACGCGGCGTCACCGGCCGAGGACGTACTCGCGCGGGTGGTTCCGACTGCTGCGGATTCTCTGGTGGGTCTGGATCGCGCGATCGTCGAACGAGATGCCACGCTCAGCGTCGTCCCGGGCGGCGATACAACCGGCATGCTCGAGGCCGCAACCCCGGTCAAGATCCTCGCCCGGTCCGATGGGTGGGTGCGCGTGCAGCACGAGGCGTGGGTTCGAGAAACCGATCTGCGGCCTTCGTCCCCCGGCGTTCTGGTGGGGGTCAGCGGAGCCGAGGTGCGGGCGACGCCGGACGACTACGACGGAAAACTCCTGCAATGGACCGTGCAGTACGTGGCCATGCAAGAAGCCGACGAGCTGCGGAGTGAGATTCCGCTCGGCCAGGCCTACATGCTGGCACGCGGGCCACTGCCCGAGGCCGGATTCGTGTACATCGTCCTGACCCCTGAGCAACGAGGGCAGATCGAGCGGCTCTCGCGTCTCGCAAACTTGGTCGTCGTTGGCCGAGTGCGCACAGCGCGGTCGCGTTTCTTGAACAACACGATTCTGGATCTCGTCGATTTTGCAGAGCTTCAACCGGGGGGTACCGAATGATGAACGAGGGTCTACGAGATACGTTGGTGCGCAAGCTCGAGAATCTGCCGGACGAGAGCGCGCGACAACTGCTCGACTACATAGAGTTTCTCGAGTCGAAATACCATCGAAGCGTTCGTGAGCGAAGCACGCTCGAACGCTTGGCCGA
>JBFIZG010000397.1:0-3588 GCA_041604955.1 Gemmatimonadales bacterium
GACGTCGGCCCGAAGATCGACGACGCCCGTGTGTCCATGCCCTCGTAGATCCCGTCCACGATGGTTTCCTGATCGATCAGGTGCGCAATCGCCCTTCGGAGCCGACGGTCCGACAAGAGAGGCGATGCGGTGTTGAAGTTCAGGTAGGTCACGGCGATGCCCGGCCGGATCCAGGATGCGAACCGCCCGGACTCCACGAGCCGCCTGACGTCTCTCGGCGCGAGCGGCGACTGGATGATGTCGAGGTCGCCAGCCTCGAAGGCCTGTGCGCGTGCCGTGTTGTCCGGTACGACGAGGATCTGTACGCTTCTGACGGAAGGTGCGCCACCCCAATGCGCGTCGTAGGCCTCCAGATCGATCCGATTCCCTTTGTTCCATGTCACCATCCGATACGGCCCGCTGCCCACCGGCTCAGAAGCGAGGTCGTGGCCGGACTCGGCGAGGTGTCTTGGTACGATGCCGACGTCCAGATAGGTCAAGAACGGGGCGTAGGGCCGGGAGAGTGAGAACTCGACGGTTTGCGCGTCGAGCGCTTCGACCCGCGCGATCGGCACGTACAGGTTTCGTGCCGGTGAACGCAAGGCGGGGTCCAGGATGGTCTCGAAGGTGTACACCACATCGTCGGCAGTGACGTTGCTTCCATCGTGAAAACGCACACCGTCCCTGAGGCGAAACACCCAGCGTGTGGCGGTGGGGCGTTCCCACGACTGCGCGAGCGACGGCGTAGGAGTGAGGGTCGAGTCCAACTCCACTAAACCGTCGTACAAGAGATTCGCGACGCGATATCCGGTTGTATTGCGCATGATGCGGGGATCGAGGTTCTCAGCGTCGACGTCAGTTCCGACCCGCAACACGGTGGGATCTGTTTGCACCTCGCACGCGACGGCGACAACGAGACATAGGACAAATGTGATGGACGCGCTCACGATGGAAGGGAAGGAGGAAGCGCCGTTCTCGGTCGAACGGTCAATCATCGTTCCCGACGTGCGTCGACCGGATCGCATGAGTCAAGACCGTGGCAGGCGGCTCACTCATGACCGGCTCCGGGTCATGGCATGGTTGTGATGTAACGCAGAATGGCAACGATTTGATCGGGAGTTTCCGTGACGGCGAGCGCGGCGGCGTCGACTTCTTTCAACGGGTGAATCAGACTCTCATCGTGCATGACGATCAGCGGCTTGCCCAACGCTGCGGCGAATCCTGCATCGAACGCGGCGTTCCACTGCTTGTATTTGTCGCCAAAGCGCACGACCACGATATCCGCCTTCTCGATCATCGTACGCGTGCGGATGGCGTTGATCTGACCGCCCTTGTGGTCTTTCCAAAACTGTTGGTCCTCAGGCCCGAGAATCATCACGCCGACGTCGTCGCTCGCGGGGTGGTCCGTGACCGGTGCGAGGAAGGTGACCGGTAACCCGGCGTCGGCCACACCCCTGGCTAGCTGGTCGCGCCAATCTGTGTGAATCTCGCCTGCGAGATATACGCAAACGTCCACTGTGGCCCCTCGCGTTTGTAGATGTGAAATGGTATCAGGTTCGCCGCGGCATCGTCAATCGTAGCGTGTTCGTCGGTTCACCGTCGTGAGCTGCCAACGGCGTGGGAGACCAGCTCCACCGCAATCACGCGATACGCTGGCCGGTATGTCCGTTCGAATTGCGAACTGTGGTGAACGGCCGGAAAGCCCTTCGACTCCTGTGTGGCGAAAAACCCCGCGACCTCCGAGCCGGTCCATGGTAAGCGTCCCTCATGGCTCAACGTTCGCGCCGTCGCTAAGGCGCACTCGAGTTCCGATCGATCCCCGTGGCTTCCCGACGCCGTTTTGACAAAGGCCTCGCTCAGGTTTGTGCGCGGGTGTCCGAGGGCCTGAAATGGTCGGAGATGGATGCGTGCGAAGCGGCCGCCGGTCCCAAGCGTGTCGACCAGGGGCTCCCGCGGGCCCTCTGGCAGGTTTCGGAGTTCGCGAGCGAGCCACTCATCGGCGGCTTCCGAGCTCGCAACGGCGTGTTCCGCGCCCATAGTTGCCTGGTGTAATAGCTTGTAGAGGTCCGCGACGCCCATGTCGGGGTACCGAGCGACATGTGCATGGATCAGTTGCCTCCACTGGGCAGTACGCTCGCAGGGGATTTCTTGCTCGCCAACAAACGGCGTGAAGATGCAAAATACGGCGGCGCCGAGCACGGCGATCGTCGTTGGGTAGCGCACGGGAAAACGCGAATGGCCTCGAGTCAGGGTCTTGAAGACGGTCATCAGCATGCGAAAGATCGGGAGTCATGCGCGTCAATTCAAGCGAGTCCATGTTTCGGCGCGGGGCGGCGACAGCTTCATCGCAACGAGTGCGCGGCGCCCGCGGAGCGAATCTTACCGATTCAAACGGTGGGGTTTGCGGCCGCCGCCATGCACTTTATTGACGGCTTCCGGCAGCGGGAGGCTTGCGGCAGACCGGCCTCTCCGGCATCGTGCGAGGACGAATAGACGGAAGATGCTTCGCGTTCACGTCAGCATCGTGTTTCTCACCATCGCGGCCGGGCTACTCGCGTGCGACGAGCGTGAGCTGCTCTTTCCTCCACCGAGCGAGCCGGATAGCACGGAAGAGCCCGACGACCCCGTGATGGAGGATCCCGCGATGCCCGGGCCCAAGATCGACGATCCGGTGCTCGCCGCGATGGAGACCCGCACTACCATCCCAGTCATCATCCTCGGCGCGGAACAATTTCTCGAGCCGCCAGACGGCTACGCGAACTTCATTGCGGCGGAAGCCGAAACGCCGCGCTCGGAGCTTCGCATACGAGTGGTGTACGCGCTCAAAAACATCGCGGAGCGGGTACAGCCATCGATTCTGGCTACGCTCGATAGCCCGGAGGACGCTCGCTCACTTTGGATCGTGAACGCGGTGATCGCGGTGCTGACTCCTCCAGAGATCGAGCGCGTTGCCGATCTTGCCTCCGTCCGATTCATCTATCTGGCTCAGGCACCGCCGCCAGCCGTCGGCCCCGCGGGGACCGTTTTCACTGTCTTGAATCCAGGTGCGAGACCCGCGTTCACCAGCGTGGGCAAAACCGTGTCGTGGAACGTGGAGATGGTTGGGGCGAAACGCGTGTGGGACGAGCTGGGTGTCACGGGGGAGGGAAGCATCGTGGCGGTGTTGGACAACGGCGTGCGATATGTGCATGACGACCTTCGTGACGCCGTGTGGGTCAACCCGGGCGAGGTCGCGAACAACGCGGTGGACGACGACGGCAACGGCTACGTGGACGATTATTATGGGTTCGACTTCGGCGCCATGAGCGCCCGAGTGTTCGGCGGCAGTGCGCATGGCACCTGGGTGACAGGCATCGCCGTTGGGGACGGGTCGGGGGGAACGGTGACCGGTATTGCGCCTAGGGCCCGTTTCAGGGCGCTCCGAGGCGGAAGCAGCACGTATCCAAAGGCCCTCGCGTATCAATATGCGATCGAGCACGGTGCCGACGTGCTGAATATGAGCTTCAGCATTCCAAACTTGGGGAATGTCCGCGGCTTCTGGCGGCTGATGGCCGACCATGCGACTGCCGCGGGATTGGTTTCGACGTCCGGCGCCGGCAACTTCCGCCA
>JBFIZG010000398.1:0-3583 GCA_041604955.1 Gemmatimonadales bacterium
CATCCCACACCTCTCTGAACAAGGGGGGTAGACGTAACCATAGACTCGAAGACTCGGGCGCCGGAGATCTCACCGACGATGCGATCGGCGGCCCGCTCGGGGTGGGGCATCATGCCAACCACCATGCCGTTTTCGCTTGCAACGGCCGCGATGCCGTTGACCGATCCGTTTGGGTTCACGTCAGAGTACCGCAAAACGACGCGATGATCGGACTCGAGCTGCCGGACCACATGCTCCGGCGCTACAAAGCGTCCTTCCCCGTGAGCCACCGGCATGGAGACCGTTTCACCCCGTCCGTACGCCGACGTGAACGGTGTATCGGTGTTTTCGATCCGGACTGGCACGGGTCTCGACACAAAGCGCTGACCGGCGTTCCGGGTCAGGGCGCCGGGTAACAGCCCGGCTTCGCAGAGAATTTGGAAACCGTTGCAGATGCCGAGCACGGCGTGTCCGAGCTGGGCGTGCTGTCGAACGGCCTCCATGACGGGGCTGAATCGCGCGATCGCGCCGGCGCGCAGGTAGTCCCCGTAAGCAAATCCGCCGGGAATGATGACCACGTCGACGCCGTCGAGGTCGGTCTCTCGGTGCCAGATGAGCACCGTGTCTGCTCCGGCGCGCTGCGCCGCGCGGACTGTTTCCGAGTCGCAGTTGGACCCCGGAAACCGGATCACTCCGACGCGTGTCAATCGGCCTCCCGCACAGAGAACTCGAATCCCTCGGTGACAGGATTGGCGAAGAGGCGCTCGCACATGGCCCGCGCATCCCGTTCGGCCGCACTTGCGTCCGTACGATCGACGTAGAGGGTTAGGGCCCGGCCAACCCGCACGTCCGCTACGTCCGTGAACCCGAGTGCCGTGAGCGCGTGTTCGACCGCCTGACCCTGTGGATCCAGCAGGGACGGACGGGGCATGATTTGCACATCGATCGCGAATTTCGTCATCTATTCACCTGTCCAGACGCTGCCGGCGCTGGGGTGGAGACTTCAGTTCGTGGACGACGACCGGTTCTGACGGTGTCTCGTCCTCGCTCGGTGCTGCGTCGTCGTGTTCCAACCGACTTTCCACGATGGCTCGGAGAAAACCGTATGTGAAGTAGGCGATGCCGAGAGGGAAGAAGAAAATGTCACGCGCCCAGATGCCAAACCCCAGGATGATCAGGTAGAACGCGAGGCCCATCGCGCCGGACCGGCTTCGAATCCCCAGCCTGGGGAGTCTGGCGTAATGCACGTTGCTGAGCATCGCGAGGCTCAACATGATCATGAGAAAGATCAGGAGCTGCGACCACGGCCAGGTACTCAACTGTACCTGGTAAAAATCTGTCAGGGTAAACGGATAGTACACGGCCAGTGTCATGCCGGCTGCCGGTGAAGGCAGCCCCGTGAACCCCCGGATCGACGAGTCGCGGTGCAGCACGTTGTATCGGGCGAGTCTCACGGCGACTGCCGCAATGAACGCAAACGAAAAGACCCACGCGAAGTCGCCCAACGACGACAGTTGGAGGAAATAGATCAGCACCGCCGGAGCAACGCCAAAGCTCACCAAGTCGACTAACGAATCGAGTTCGCCGCCGAATCGGCTGTTGGTGTGACTCATCCGGGCGAACAGTCCGTCCATCAAATCGAGGACGCCGGCTAAGACAATCCACCAACTGGCGAGATAGAACTCGCCCCGCGTGGCCAGGACGATGGCCCAAACCCCGAGGAAGAGATTCGCGAGGGTGAAGATGCTGGGCACGACGATGATCACGCGCCCCACGCGGCCCCGGCGGCGTCTTCCGCCGCGCGCCACTACGGCCACTCCGCGATCACGGTGACACCGGCCTTGGTGCGGTCACCCACACGCACGGCGATCCGGCTAGAGAGTGGGAGAACGGTGTCGACGCGAGAGCCGAACCGAATCATGCCGAGTCTCGATCCCTGCTGCACGGGGTCGCCCACGGCCGGGTCAGTCACGATACGCCGGGCCACGAGACCGGCGATCTGTCTCACGAGCAGCCGGCCCCTGGGCGTCGCGATCCCCAGGCACATCTGTTCGTTGCCGATTGACGCCTTGTCGAGCGACGCGTTCACAAATTTCCCGGGTCGATACTTGCGGTACTCGACGGTGCCCGTCACGGGGTGTCGATTGACATGGACGTCAAAGATGTTCATGAACACGGAAACCTGTTTTCCTGGTCCCTCGACGAACTCGACGTCCTCGACGTCACGGACACTGACCACTTTGCCGTCGGCGGGCGCGATAACCAGCCGGCTGTTCCGTGGGCCCGTCCGTTTCGGATCCCGAAAAAACCACGGGACCCACAGTGCGACGGCCATCCACACGCCGGTTGGAACGAGCCACCACCCGCCGCCCGCCCGCCAGGAGAGGAGGGCCAGCGCGACGAACACCGCACATCCGACGGTTACGAAGGGAACACCTTCGCGGGCGATCTTCAAGCGTCATCCTTCAGGGCGTTTCCGGTGATGCGCTGATACGCGTCCCGGTACCGGACGCTGGCCGCCTTGACGATCTCCCAAGGGAGCGGTGGGGCAGGGCTGTTGCCGTCCCATTCGCCATGCCGTTTTTGGCCCTCGAGATAGTCCCGGATCGGTTGTTTGTCGAAACTCGGCTGGCTACGACCGGGCGTGTATCGGTCGGCAGGCCAGAATCGAGACGAATCCGGCGTCAGCAGCTCATCGATCACCATGAGGTCACCCGAGCCGTCCAGCCCGAACTCGAACTTCGTGTCAGCGATAATGATGCCTCGCTGAGCGGCGCGCTCCCGTCCGGCTTCGTACAAGGCGAAGCTCACGTCGCGCAGCCGCCGCGCCATTTCGCCCCCAAGCTCCTGCTCCAAGCGCTGGAACGTGATATTTTCGTCGTGTCCGGTTTCGGCTTTGGTGGCGGGCGAAAAGAGCGGCGGATCGAGTTGCTCGCTCTCGATGAGGCCTTTGGGGAGGGCGTCGCCTGCAAGCGTGCCATGCTGCCGGTATTCTTTCCACGCCGAACCCGAGAGGTAGCCGCGAACGACGCACTCGAACATGATCGGCTCCGCCCGGCGGACGAGCATCGCGCGCCCCGCGATCTGTTCCCGAAACGACGCGAGCGCCGGCACCCGCTCGACGATCTGGTCTGTGCGTGCCGTGATGAAATGATTGGCGGTGATCGTCGCCAGTTCCCGAAACCAGAACGCGCTCATCTGGGTGAGCACGGCGCCCTTTTGCGGGATCGGTTCGGCCAGAACGACGTCGAAAGCGCTCACGCGATCGCTTGCGACGAGAAGCAAAGTGTCAGCGTCCACCGTGTACACTTCGCGGACTTTGCCGCGTCGGACCGCTTCGAGCGGAAGCGTGCTTTCAATGAGTGGGGTTGTGCTCATACGGTAATCGTTGCCTCGTCTGGAGGGTGAAATGACGTCAGGTCGTCGAGAAGCCGAGTCACCGGGCCGTCAATGAATTCGTCCACTTGTTCCGGCGCGCGACCAATATAGAGTGCAGGATCCAGCTCGCCTCGAAGCGCGGCGGCGTCCAACATCTGCAACGCCGGGTCGCCCGCCAGCCGCATCAGTAGGTCGTTCTCCGCCCCTTCGTCGACCGCGGCGCTGG
>JBFIZG010000399.1:0-3579 GCA_041604955.1 Gemmatimonadales bacterium
GTCGTCGAGAACATCTACCGAAAACGGCGCGCTGGAACGCCCGCAAGTGAGGCCGCTCACGCAGGGGCTCGGCAGGTGTTGCTTCCGATCTTGGCTTCGACGCTTACCACCCTCATCGTGTTCATCCCGTTTGTCTACTTGCAAGGCGAGCTTCGCATTTTCTATGTGCCACTCGCCATCGCGGTCGGCATGAGCCTGCTGGCGAGTCTCCTGGTGGCGTTCACCTTCATTCCGGCGCTCGCCGCCCGATCGCTGGTCCGGGGCATCGAATCCAAGAACGGCGCTGACGTGCAACCGCCGCTCTACGTTCGCGCGTACGCCGCGATGCTTCGCGTCACGACACGTTGGCCGTGGGCGACCGTGGCAGTGGCGGCAGTCATTTTCGCAGCATCGTATCGCCTCTTCGACCAGTACGTGAATCGTGGCATCGTGTGGGGCCGTTGGGGCACGCAGGATACTTATATTGCGATTCAAATCCGCTTGCCCCGGGGCGCCGAACTCGAACGCACCGACGAACTCGTGCGGTTCTTCGAAGAAAAGCTCAAGCAGCTGCCCGAGGTCGACCGCTTTGTCACACGCGTGCAGCCACAGTGGGGGTTCGTACGGGTCACGTTTCCGGACTCGCTCGAGACGACGCAGGCGCCGGTTGCGACCAAGGAACAGCTCGTTGCCTACAGCTACCTCTTCGCGGGCGCCGAGGTACGGGTGTACGGGTACGGACCGTCATTTTACGGTGGTGGCGGGGGGGCGCCCAACTACTCGCTCAAGGTGTTGGGATACAACTACGAGGGGGTTCGGGAAATCGCCGAGGATCTCGGCCGACGCCTGACACGGTTCTCGCGTGTTCAGGACGTCGACGTCAATTCCAGCGGTGGGTGGTTTCAGCGCGACAAAGCCACGGAGTTCACGCTCTCGATCGACCGAAGCCGGCTCGGCCTGCACGCCCTGACGGCGCAGGACGTGATTCGACAGGTCCAGGCCGCGGTGAGCGGCCAACAGGCCCGCAGCAACATCCGGGTCGGCGGCGAAGAAGTACGCTTTGACGTCAAGCTCGCCGGTCACGAAGATCTGGATGTTCTCAAGCTCGAAGAGCTGCTGCTCCAGACACCGGGCGGCCAAGGCGTCCGGCTGGGCGTGGTCGCATCGATCGCAGAACGCGAGGTGTTGAATCGGGTCGTACGGGAAAACCAACAGTATCAACGGAACGTGGCGTACGAGTTTCGCGGCCCGCAAAAACTGGGCGACCGGGTGTACGAGAGCGTCATTGCCGCGACCCAGGTACCGGACGGCTACAAGGTCGAAGGCCGCGACGAATGGCGCTGGTCGGACGAGGAACGCAGCCAAATCTATGGTGTGCTCGCGGTCTCGCTCGTGTTGATCTTCATGGTGACGGCCGCGCTGTTCGAGTCCGTTCGGCAACCCCTCTGTGTGTTGCTAACGGTCCCCATGGCGTTGGTGGGCGTGTTTCTCATGTTCTTCTACACCGACGCAAGCTTTACACGGGAAGCGTATATCGGTGTCATCATGATGGGCGGGATCGTTGTGAACAACGCGATTCTGTTGATAGACCACGTGAACCACCTGCGTCGGGTCGACGGCCTCCAGCTTGGCGACGCGGTCGTCCGGGGGACATTGGAGCGGGTACGGCCCATTCTCATGACGAGCGTCACCACCATACTCGGATTGCTGCCGCTGGTCTTGTTCAGCGAATATGCGGACGCCAACATCTGGAACGCGCTCGGCTATGCGTTGATTGGCGGCCTCGCGAGTTCAACGGTGTTCGTACTCACGGTGACACCCGCGATGTACCTCCTGTTCGAGCGGCGCCCCGAGCGGCACAGGGTGACGCGTCTCCAAACCGCGGACGCGGTGTAAACCGGTGATCCGCCGACATCGAGTCACCCTCCTGTCGTTTCCTCTGGTGATCCTGGCCGCGATCGCGGTTTCGGCCTGCGTCGACGAGCCCGGCAGTTTCGTCGTGCGCGCCGATTCGGCGGGGGTGGAGATCGTGCAGAACACGCGGGAGGACTACGCGCTTCGCTGGCGGTTTGAGGAACGCGCACGCGTGAGCGATTCGCTCCCCGCGGACCCAAGCATCCTGGGGCCGGGCCACGTTGGGGCGGACAGCATGGGTCGGCTCTACGTGCTCGATCCCACGCGCCAAAGGATCGCGGTATTCGATTCCACGGGAAGCTTCCTCCGCGCTATAGGCGGCAGAGGCGGGCTGGCCGATGGACTGGACACACCGGTTTCGATGACGGTTCGGCCGGGTGGTGTGGTAGAGGTATTCGACATGGGCCTCGCCCGGCTCCTCGAGTTCACACTCGAAGGCGAGGTCGTCGGGCAGCGTCCGTTGGCTACCGGTGAATGGGGATGGCGGGTGCGGAGCGCGCTCGACGGTTTCGTGGGTGTTCGGCGGCACGACTCCGTTCGTACGAGCGACTCCGGCCTCAGCGTTCGGCAGTTGGTGACGGTCATGGGGTCGGACACGCTCGAGCTCGCGCGGGTCCGATGGGAGACCGCGACGTTCACGCTGCCCGCCTGTGGATTGACCGCGACCGCGGAGCCGTTGTTCTCCCCCCGCCTGGCATGGGATGCCGCGGCACGTCTCGTGGTGGTGGCCGCCGAGGTCGAATATGTGGTGAATTGGTTCGGGGGTGCCGGTCAGACACGGAGTATCCGGAGACCCAATCCCTCGCGCCTCACGAGCGACTCCATCGCGGCCGAAGAGCTGGGCGATGGACCTAGTGTGGTGACGCCGACCGGGCCGTGCGGCGGCAACCCGTCAGACGAGGTACGACAGCGGGGGTATGCCCCGCGGCTTCCGGCAGTGTCCGGCGTGCTGCTCGAGCAGGACAGCACGTTGTGGGTCGTGCGGGGCCATTTTCGCTCCGAGCACCCGGCGGTCGACGTGTTCACCAGCGGTGGAGTGTACCTCGGGACGCTGCCCGCCGGGGCGCCGTTACCGGTCGGATTTTCTCCCGCCGGAGATGTATTGGCCGTCGAGCGGGGCCCGGACGACACGGCCGAGTTGGTCCGGTACGCGGTGGACCGCCGGCGCTAGGTCGAGGCGTCGGGCGCTCCAGCATAAGCTCTTTCCCGAAAACAACTTACGAAGCCCTCACCGATTGATTTGGCGGTCGGTTCTCCGTATATTAGTAGGTTCACTCGGCCCGCGTTCTGGGCTGCTTCATCAAACCAACTCAGGAAGACTATGACCGGCCCCAACAATCGCGACCGCATCGTTGCGCGCTTGATCGAAGACGAACTCAAGGAGTCGTTCATCGACTATTCGATGAGCGTCATCGTCCAACGCGCATTGCCCGATGTGCGCGACGGACTAAAGCCAGTGCATCGGCGCATTCTCTTTGCCATGAACGAGCTGGGTTTGTTGCCGAACCGTCCGTATAAGAAGAGCGCGACCGTGGTCGGTGACGTGCTCGGCAAGTACCACCCGCACGGCGACATGGCCGTTTACGATTCGCTCGTCCGAATGGTGCAGGATTTCTCGCTGCGGTATCCGTTGATCGACGGACAGGGGAATTTCGGGTCGGTCGATGGAGATAGCGCGGCTGCGTA
>JBFIZG010000400.1:0-3569 GCA_041604955.1 Gemmatimonadales bacterium
GAGATGAACATCCAGTGATCGGAGCTGCTCACAATCGACATGAAGAACGGTGGCATCCGGTCGACATTGCCGATCCGGTAACACTTCTCACCATCGATCGTCACAATTCGACCGTCAGGTTCTGTGCCCGCGTCCCGCCTGACGGAATTTCCGATGTGGATCTGTTCGCTATCTGCGTCGACTCGATTCACCCGCCACCCGATCACTCAATCATTGACGTAGAACGGGATGTTCGCGTGGGCTGCATGCCCCCGCCCGTCAAAAGCGTAGACGAACAAGCGATACGCTCCGGCTTCGGCGGGCGCTGTGAGTTCGACCTTTGCCTGGTCAACCGGCACAACGACACCCGGGATGCTCTCTGGCTCTGGCTCGAAATCACCGCCTTCGCCCAGCTCGGTTGCCTCCGGCTTGACATCCCAGAAATACGTAACCGAATCTCCGTCCGGATCCTCAATACCCACCTCGGCCTCATACGTCCGACCCGCGTCGAGGTAGACACCGTCGGTAGCGGACTTTCCGTCAAGCAGCGTCGATGTAATCCGCGGCGTCCGGTTGTCGGGCCATTCTCCGTTCCAGATGTAATGCATTACGTCCACGGACTCCGTCTCCTCGCCGGACTGCAGGAAGATTCCGTACCACGTCGGAGTGCGCTCCTGCTTCTGGCCCCACAGAAATACGTACGAACCCAGGCAGCGCAGCGAGTCGGCTTCGATCGCCAGGCGGTATCTCTCGAGATAAGAATCCGCCTTGACCGAACTGTTGTTCTCGATCGGCGCCCCCCAGGGTG
Organism: Gemmatimonadales bacterium; assembly: GCA_041604955.1. Lineage (GTDB taxonomy): Bacteria > Gemmatimonadota > Gemmatimonadetes > Gemmatimonadales > GWC2-71-9 > JBFHWR01. The sequence continues at coordinate 788 of JBFIZG010000400.1, forward strand.
TCTTGCCAACCTCCCAGTGACCCGTCGCACCCCATTCGGTCACCATATACGGCCCTTGCCAACCGGCATCACGAATCCTCTGCTGAAGGTTGGGCAAGTCGCCGTACATCTGAATGCTGATCAGGTCCAGATCCGGTGCCCGTTCCTTGATCTGGTCGGCGAGCGTCTTGTCGATGCCCGCCAGCATGGTCGTCGTGAGATGATTCGGATCGACCTCGTGGATCATTTTGGAAATGTCGTTCACGGCGTTCCAGACACGCGGATTTGTCGCGTGCAGGTTGAGCTCGTTTCCGATACCCCAGATCAAGAGTGCAGGGTGGTCCTTGTACTTGAGCACTTCTTCGCGGACGCGCTCGAGCTGCTCCCTCACGGCGACCGAGTCGTCGTAGTCGAATCCGAAAATGCCGACACCCCCCGAGCCCTCGCGTTCGCGCCCGATCTCGAGACCAAGCGTGACGGTGAGGCCATTCGCCCACGCGCTGTCGAGTATTGCCTGACCGCTTTCGCCGGCTTCATCTGTGCGCCAGGTTCTCATGGAGTTTGCCCCGTGCTGTGCCAGCCGCGCGACGGAACCTCTACCTTGCGGCTGCCGCTCAACCCCTGCGCCCTTGATGAAGAAGGGCTCGCCGTCGACAAAGATCCGGTAGCGGCCGTCTTCCTGCCGGAGCTCGATCTTCATCGGACCTGTGTCGGCGACGGGCTGCGTGGACTCACACGCGGTCAACAAAGCCAGTGTCAGCAGCACTGGCAGCGATAGGAATAATCGTCTATGCCTGGTCATCTTGATTCACATGTTTTCACTTGTCCAACAACGGCGACGACTTACTGTCAGGCCGCCGCGGGCTCGGACGGGTTCTTCACAAGGATGCTCTCTAGTTCTTCAAGTGACTTACCCTTGGTCTCGGGCAGGAGGATCATCAGGATGACGAGCCCGGCAGCGCCAAAGAGTCCGTACAAGAGAAACGTGAGGCCGCTACCGAAATTCGCCAGCTCCCAGGGAAACACGAGCTGCACGAGGAAGGACACTCCGGAGTTGATCAGTCCGACGAACGAGATGGCCAGACCACGAACGCGGTTCGGGAAGAGTTCGGAGAACAGCACCCACATCACCGGACCCAAGGAGAACGCAAAACAGGCCACGAAGCCCAAGACGCCGAACAACACGAGCAGAGGATTCATGTTGATGGCCGCCTTAATGAAGTCCGACTCGTATTTCTTGGCGAGGGACTCGCCGAGCGTCCCTGCGAGTGCGTCTTTGAACACGACGTCGCTGTTGTATGTGGTCCCAACTATGGCGGAGAGCTCCTCGACGCGCGCCTCTTCGGGCAGGCCTGCGATCGAATCTTCCGTGAGCGTGTAGGTCGCCGAATAGAATCCGAATGCAAGGACAAACATCGATACCGCGATTCCGGCCAATCCAATGCCGAGCAGGGGTTTTCTCCCGATGCGATCGATGAGGGCGATGGCCACAAGAGTGAAAACGAGGTTGATGATTCCGACGAGCACGGCCTGGGAGAACGAGGCATCCGTCCCGATTCCCGACTGTTCGAAGATCATCGGGGCGTAGAAAAAGACCGAGTTGATGCCGGTGATTTGCTGTACGATGGCGATCACGATGCCGATGGTGAGCACCAGTCGCATCGCGGGCACAAAGAGCTCCGACAGGGGCACCTTCACCTTCTGTTTCTCGGAAACGATGCTCCGCTTGACATCCGACATCTCCTTGCGGGCTTCTTCTTCGCCACAGGCTCTCGTCATGATGCTCAGCGCTTCGGTATTCTCGCCGCGCATGATGAGCCAGCGCGGGCTTTCCGGTACGGAAAAGAGGGCCCCGAAATAGACCACGGCCGGCAGCGTTTCGAGTCCGAGCATCCAACGCCACTGATGAACACCGAGACCGAGCGCTTCCGCCCAGCCTGCGTCCGACTGGCCGAACTTCAGGATGAGGTAGTTCGTGAAGAAGGCTGCGGAGATGCCGATCACGATGTTTAGCTGATTGAACGACACCATCTGACCGCGCATCTGGGGCGGCGAAATCTCGGCGATGTACATCGGAGCGATGATCAGCGAGGCGCCGACGCCCAGTCCTCCGATCATGCGGGCTACCACCAGGAACCAGAAGGTGGGAGCGAGTGCCGACGCCACGGCCGATACGGCATAGAGCATGGCCGCGAGGAACAGGACCTTCTTTCGGCCCCAAAGGTCACTCAGTGGACCCGAGACCATCATAGCGAGCGTGGCCGTCAGGGTCAGCGAGCTCACGGCCCATCCCAACTGGATCTTCGACAGATCGAACTGGGGCTCGATGAACTTCACGACGCCTGAAATCACCGAGGCGTCAAATCCCATCAAGAAGCCTCCCAGCGCCACGATGAGGGCTACTCGGATGACATACCTACGATTTCCCATTGCGTCTTATTGATGCGACTGTGAAGTCTGGATTACGGGGGCCTCCTTATGATCCGTTCGTCCGCACAGATCCGTTTGACGGTGGAGCAGTCGACTGCCTGATCACGAGCTCGACAGGCAGGAGCTCGCGACGAGCCTTGGCGTGGGGCGCGGCGATCCGCCTGACGAGCGTGTCGACAGCGAGCACGCCCATTTCGCGGACCGGCACGCGAACCGTCGTCAGCGGAGGATTGATATAGCGCGAGCTCGGTATGTCGTCGAAACCGGTCAGCGAGATCTCGTCGGGGACCGATACTCCCGCCTCTTGCAGGCCACGAAGCAAACCGAACGCGGACTGATCGTTTCCGGCGACGACCGCGGTAGGCCTCGTCGA
>JBFIZG010000401.1:0-3562 GCA_041604955.1 Gemmatimonadales bacterium
GGTCCGGACCCGGGCGCTGAACACGAACTCGCCCTGCCCTTTGAACCAGGGTTCGAGTGTATTCAGAATCTGGATTCGCTCGACCACCACCCGCACGCGGCGGCCGAGTTCGCGCCTGCCGTCGACCATGTAGCGTCTTCCCGGAGAGTTCCTCGGCAAGATCCCCGCTGCTGGACTGCGCGGCAACCGCGGCGCGGTCCCTAGCGCGTCAGATCGAAACTCCCCTCGAGGGTCTGGTCGGCACATGCATCGTAGACATCCATCGACCCGGCCACGGCATCGCCACCTGTGGTGATCACTCCGACTCCGGTGACGATTCCCGTGCAGCCGTTCTCGGCGATCTCGTAGTTCGACTCGAATGTCAGCGTGTCGGCGGCGATCGTACCGTTGACCGTGCCGGTGATCGTGGCCGGTGAGGTGACGCTCATGCTGCCGGTCACCATGCCTCCCACGGCCGTCTCGAGCGTCATGGAGCCCGTATAACTGGCGGCGTCCACGATGAATTCGGCCGCGTAGGCGTCGCTCACGTTGTACGCGTAGCCGGAATCACCCGGTTGCGGATTCCCGGCGCAAGCGCCGGCGACGATGACGACGAAGGCACCTGTGGCTGCTCGGGCGGGACGGTTCATGCGTTCCTCCATGGCTGCGTGTTGGGAAGGGATTCTGACGCGAAGCGGTACCGAGCGCCAACATCCGGCTATACAGCCTTACGCGATCGCGCCCGGGCAGGATTCACCGACTCGGAAGACACAGTTTGCGGACCTGCTCACGCTGAAAGCGCCAATCGACCTGTAGCTATGGGACGGTGCCCCCCAACTCTGCGGAATAGAGCGACGGGATCCGTTGAGCCCTGAACACATACGTTCCGTCGATACCGGTCAGCTCCCAGGCGCGGGCGCCGGTGGCCGACACTTCCACGACCCGTCCCGACCGACCGAAACTCACGAGGGCATCGCCGTTCCCGTACACCTGGGTGTTGCCACCCACAAGCGTATGAGTGAGCGGTGCGTCGATGAACTCCATGACCAGGTCCGCGGTCCTCGCCTGCTCGTCGATCCGGTAGCGCACGAGTCGGCTCGGAGCCAGGTCGCTGTTGTCGAGAAACTGGATATCGCCGTTCTCGAGCAGAACGAGGCCGTGCTGGCGATCGAATCTCCCCTTCGAATCGTTCAAAAACGTGAATTGGTTCGCCAGGCCACCCAACCTCCAAGCAACACCGCCTGAAGTCCCATTGATCTTTGTGATCTCGTCCAACTCGCGGAATGAAACCAGCAGATTGCCGTTCGAATCGATCGCGAGTGCGTTCCCATGTGTTACGTTGATCGTCGTAGCGTTGGCGACGTTCGACAGCGGGTTGTCGCTTATGTCGAAGTGGTCGAACGAGTCCCATTCGAAGAGAAGCACGCCCGCCTCGCTCACGTGCTGAATCACCGTCCACTCCGTCGTTACACTCGGCTGACCGCCGAGAGCGGTCAGATCCATGACACGTTCGTCATTGCACATGATCCAGTAGTCGCCGTCCGCCTGCACGCGCACCTCGTGGAAACGGGTGAGGCGACCCACGCACGTCAGCCGCTTTACGTCGCGCCCCAACTCGTCCAGTACCCGGAATCCATTGATCGGGTCGACCGCGTTGTTCAGGGTGTACGAACCGTTCGGATGAGCCTGGAATGAGTTGAGAATCGGCTCAGGGGACGCCACGTACCACACCACCCGACCCGAGTTGTCGATGATGACGGGGCCGCCCGGGTAGGAGAGTGCCAGATACCCGTCGGTCGCGCCCGAGCCGGACGTGCCGGCGACCGGAATCCAGGCCGGTCGGGCGCCCGTCGAGAAGCTGAGTGTGTCAACGGCTTGCTCGACCCCACCGACCTCGAGGTTCACCTCGATCGAGTACGTGGAGTTGAACCGCATGCCCAGAACCGCGGCGGTTACAAGCGTGTCGCCGTCGAACGCGTAGTCCGGCGTCCGCTGAGGGGTCCCGCCGGTGAACCAGTAGCGCAGGAAGACATTGTCGTAGTTCTCGGCGATGACGTCGACCGCCGCGCTGATCGTGTTGATCGGGTTGGCCGCGACCGTTGCACTCTTGAACTCGGGAGTCGGCGGCGGGCCCACCGGGCCTGGCTCGCTGTCGCCGCACGAAGCCAGGGCCAAGAGGACCAGGGGCAGCAAGTGATTGATACGAAGGAACTTCATCGTCTGACCAGCCGCATGTAGTGAAAAACGTCCGTAGCAGGTGCAATCTAACACCTGGCGGTTGTGCCTGCGCGTTTGGAGTAGCCGCTCGAGGCGTTTCGTTTCCGATGTGCGAAGGGGCGGCCGCCAGGACCACCCCTTCGGTGAATGGCCGACCCGACGCGGTACCGGTGCTACGGAACCAGACCCTCCCGCTTTTTCACCAGGAAAAGCCCCTCGCGCATGCTGGTCACGATGATCGTGCCGCTCTCGAAGTACGGGTAGTTGCTCCACGAGCCGGAAAACCCTGGCGAGTCCTCTCCGATCGGTACCGTGTCGAAGTAGCCGACTTCTTTCGGGTTGGCTGGGTCCCTCACGTCGATGATGCGCAGGCCGCTCACGTAGTTGGACTGGTAGAGGTAGTTGCCGCGCACGTACATGTTGTGATCCGACGAGCTCGTGGTACCCATGTACTCCGTGACCAGGACCGGGTCGTCCAGGTCCGAGACGTCCCACACGATCGTCCGCGTCTTGTCCACGCTACCCGTGAGCTCGTCGAGCTCATCGTTGATGAAGAAGTGCGAGTGGTCTTCGCTGATCCACCCCTGATGCGTGTAGCCGACGTTCGGGTGAGCGGCGTTCGAAAGAGCCACAGGACTCTCCTTGTCGGAGACATCGGCGATGCTGAGCGCTGTCTCGTTGGCTCCAAAGCAGATCTCCTTCCCGACGTGCTCCTCATCCGGGCCGCTGTACACGAGGCACTGGGCGTCGTGGCTGTACCCCGTGCCTTGTCTTCCGGTCGCCGGATCCTGGAAGCAGCCGGCAAACGTCGGGCTCGCCGGGTCGCGAATATCGATCATATGCAGGCCACCGCCACACGTCTCACCACCCGAGCTGCTTCCGACCGAGTACGCATACCCGGTTTCTTCATTGATCACGATGTTGTGGGCGCTTGCGATCTGGTCGTAGTGCGCCGTCTCCTCGAAGCGAACGGGTGGACTCTGGACGTCGCGGAGCTGGGTGAGATCGAAGACCTGCATGCCGTGCTCCCCCGCTCCATCCGCCACGATGTAGACGTGGTTCTTGTACACCTTCATGTCACGCCAGATGTTGATCGACGCGCCCTCCGTGAGCGGAAGGTCACCCAGGTAGACCGGGTTGTACGGGTCCGTGATGTCCACGAATGCCGTGCCCTCGACCCGCCCGACGAGCGCGTACTCGCGGCCCGTGTCCGGGTCCGTCCAGCCCCAGATGTCATTGACCATGACGCCGCGGGAGCTGCCGCCGACCGGCGCGAGCGCCGAGACGGGCAGAAAGGCGAGGAGGTCCACGTCCGTGCAGTTGAAGTACGCGGCCTCGCCGTCGGTGCAGTCCACCTTGCCTCCGA
>JBFIZG010000402.1:0-3555 GCA_041604955.1 Gemmatimonadales bacterium
GACGCGGAGGTACTGCTGGAGGTGTTGCACGGCTTCGTCGCCGAGAGCTGTCAGGTCGACGGTCTGAGCCGTGAGGGATGTGGTGGCGGCGAGGGCCACTGCGGCGGCGGCAACAACCGCGCGAGTGAGGGACTTCGTTGGTGTTTTCATGGGCAAGAAGCTAGCACGCGGGGGCGGATGGGGGGAAGGTGAGGCGGGGCCGCGCGGATGCCTCGTAAAGCCTACTGATTAAGAGTCAGTAGCTAGGTAACCTGCAAGACCTTCTCACACCTTCTGCGTCGATCCGCCCCTAGTCCGCGTTGCTCCGCGGCCCTAGAACGAAAACAACTTCGTGACCTTCGCCGTCAACACCCGGTCGATCACACGGTCCCCTACCCCGGGCGCCAAATCGCGCCGTTCCGTGAATACGAGAAATACGTCGGAAAGCGGCGCGTGAATCACGTTCAACCTCAGATTCGTCACCAGTTCGTCCGCCGAGCGGTTGTACTGCACGAAGGCGCTCGCGAAGAGTTTGGTGGAGTACGCGTACCTGAGCCGTCCGCCAAAGACGTCCGCCGTGAAGTCCTGGCCCGCCAACGTCAGGTCGTTGTGTTGCACGATGAGATCGAGCTGCACGTGATAGTCGGGCCGGATGCTTGCCGTCGCACTCACCGACGTGCGATTGCCGTCGTAGAACCCGCCTCGGCTCGCCGAGAAGCGGCCGGAGATCCACCGGGCACCGCTCGGCATGTACGTGGCGCGGACCTCGCGAAACCCGTAGTCTCCCGCTGCCAGGGTGACGCCCGCGATGTCCGTTGGCTCCACCAGCCGCTCGAAGTTGTCGCTCACCTCCACAGTCACACGGTCACCGGCATTGAAGGTGCCGGCCAAGCCACCCGTCACCGACCGCGACTCGAGCTTCCAGTCCAGGTCGGTCGTGTACCGCACATCGACAAAGGGATTGATCTCCTGAATCTTGCCGATCTTGGGCTGCGGGTGCGCACCCACCGTCAAAAACCCCTGGTGCATCGCACGCCGCCTGACGAAGCCAACCTCTGGATTGAACGCGTCACCAACGTATTTGACGAACCCCGAGACGTCCCACACGCGGTCGCGCCACGCTGCCTGGAGGTACCCGGCCACGTCGCTGCCGGTCTGGTCGAGTTCCGCCGTCTTCGCCAGATACGTGTTCACCATCAGGTTGCGGAGGACGCTCAAATTGGCGTCAACGCCAAACGCGCGGTTGTACACCCCCACGAGATCGCCGCTCGTTCCCTGCCGGTTGATGAACATCGCGCCCACGTCTGAGTTTCCGAAGACCGCCTTTCGGAGCCGCACAACACTAAAATTTTCCGCCGGTACCAGATCGTCGGTGGCCGCGGAGCCCGACGCGCGCGTCTGCATGTTCAACAAGCCAAGCTCCACGTCGCCCACCCGCCCGGTCAGCCGCGCGCCCCCGCCGATGGGGATCGGGCGGCGATCGTCCGAGAGACCGATTCTCCGGGAATGGAACAGGCGAAACTCCCGCGACGACGAACCCGTGCGATAGTTCCGCATGCTCACGTCGCCCAGCGAGAAGATGCCGTCGTTTTCCAGGAAGAAATCGCGCTGTTCGGGAAAGAAGAGCGAAAACCGCGTGAGGTTCACCTGCTCCTGGTCGACTTCCACTTGAGAGAAATCGGTGAGTGCGGTGACGTCGAGTGTGAGCCGCGGTGTCACCCCGTACTTGAGGTCGAGCCCACCCTCCAGACTCTCGCCGGTGTCCGTGCCGCGACCCGTGCCCCTCGTCGTCGCGCCCGAGACATACGGCTTGACCGTAAGATTGGTGCCCGTTTGCAATCCCTCCAGTCCCGTAAGCCGTCCCGCGCGCGACATCTTGTGCACGCGGTGTTGCCGGGAGAGCGGCGCCCAATAGGAATCTTCACCCAACCGGCGCACGCGGCGCAAAAAGTTAATCCCCCACGTCTGCGCGCTCTCCCCGGGATTGAACCTGAGCGTCGTCAACGGGATCGCCAGCTCGACCGACCAGCCGTTGTCGAGCACCTTGGCGCCCACGTGAACCACACCTTCCCAGGCGCGATTAGTATAGCGGCTGTCGTTGAAGTTTTGCGCGTCGAAAATGGCGCCGGCCGGGTTGACCGCAAAGAGAAACGCGTTCTGCCGGTCGTGGTAGGTGTCGATCGCCACGCCAAACAGATCGGAGTTCTCCGTGCGAAAATCCTGCTCGAGACCGGGAATCATGAGCCGCTCCGGCTCCGAGTCGTACAGCATGGCGCCGACGTAGAGGTTCCGGTCGTCGTACAGGATGCGCGCGACGGATTGTTCCGTGGGCGGTACGCCGTCCCTTGGAAGCGCCTGCCAGAACCCCGTCGCCGAATCGGCGTCGAGCCACGCGGGCTCCCGGAGCCAACCGTCGATCTCGATCGTCGCGGTGGTGCGGACCGCACGCATCGTGGGCCGAGGTGCCGCTTCCGGATCGATACGGTCGACGGGCTCGAGAGAGCCGTCGAGCTGCTGGCCAGTCGCCGTCTGCGATGCGAGCGTGAGGAGACACCACAAGACGACCCCGCACACGCGGCAGCTGTCGGAGTTTGACGATTTCACGAGGTCAACACGATGGAGCTTCCATGCCTCAATTTACAGCGTCCCGAGGGCGTCCGACGAGCGCTTCCCGCTTCCTTGCGATCCCGTATCCCTCGGCACACCCTTAGCGACTGAAAAACAGCAGCACCTGATTCTGGCCTCGCGGCTCAAGCCGCGGATCGGCTGAGATCACTGGAGTGATCGATCGCTCTGAACACCTGACACCTGACACCTGACACCTGACACCTGAACATGATACCACGACCAGCGACACTACTCCACCGATCCATTGGCCTCGGTCGCGCAACGGCACTGGTCGTCGGGACCATCATCGGCGCGTCGATCTTCGTCCAGCCATCGGAAATCACTGGCCAAGTGCCGTCCACCACCGGGGTCTTCCTCGTGTGGGCGGCCGCCGGCGTGCTGACCCTGTTCGGCGCACTCGTCACCGCCGAACTCTCCTCGGCGTTTCCCAAGGCGGGCGGCGTGTACGTGTTTCTGCGCGAAGCGTTTTCCCCGGCCGTCGGGTTTCTCTGGGGTTGGGGCATGTTCTGGAGCATGCACTCCGGCATCATCGCGGCGATCGCCATGGTGTTCGCGCGCTACGTCGGCTATTTCGTGCCGCTCACGGATGTCGCGATCCGAAGCGTGGCGATCGGGAGCATCGTGGTTTTGTCGGCGGTCAACTACATCGGTGTCAGACACGGCAGCGCGCTCCAGACGGCGTTCACCGTCGGCAAGGTCGCAGCGGTCGCGCTCATCATTGTGGTCGGCTTCGTCCTCGGGTCGCCACCCGAGCCTTCGCTCGACGTCGGTCGCGACACGCTGCGCGCGGACCCGTCGACCGGGGGATTCGAAGCATTTGGCATCGCGATGATCGCCGGTTTGTTTGCGTTCGGCGGCTGGCACATGGTGACGTACACTGCGGAAGAGACCGACAGGCCCACCATGACGATCCCCCGGGCTCTGCTCGTGGGGATCGCGATCGTCACC
>JBFIZG010000403.1:0-3553 GCA_041604955.1 Gemmatimonadales bacterium
AGGCCGGTGCCAAAGAGCCACGGGGCGCCGGACGCCGTTGCCGTGGCCGCGATCGCCCCGAGGCCGTAGTCCGGATATCGCGAGGCGCCGACCGGCAGCACGTCTAGCGCGAACAACTCGAGAATTCCTCCAACCGTGGCACCTGCCGCCGGGTCGCCGACGATCAGTCCCGCGACCGTGCCCGCAACCAACGGACGCGCGATCATGGTCTGCGCAACGCTCACGAGGTCGAGTCCGACGACCAATCCCCACACTATCAACCACGGCGCATGCTCGATCACAACACCTCCTCCAGGGGTACGGGCTCGGCGGTGGGCACGTCCTGTGCGCTGATCTCGATACCGGTGGCAGCAAGCTGGCGCAACGTGGCCGCTTCATCATCGGACAGATACACGTAACGCAGCCGACGCGAGCGTCCGTTCTTGTCGTGTAGTCCACCGAGGTTCACACGCCGTACGACGCTCGTGGCTTCACACACCCGCGCGAGCGAGTCGACGTCCGCCATGAGCACGATCGTGCGTTTGGGAGACTCGTCCCACTTGGTGAGTGCCGCCGGGCCCTCGGCAGTCGACACAAACTCCACGTGCAGATTCGGTGGCACCCCCATCCGACAGAGATCCTGTTCCCACTCGCTGGCCTGAACTGCATCGTCGATCAAGAGAATCGCCTCGGCACGAAGTGCGTTGCCCCACCCGATCACTACCTGTCCGTGTATGAGCCGGTCGTCCAGCCGAACGAGATTCAACGTCACGGCGCCACGACCCGAATGGCCTGACCGCCCCGATCGACCGCACGTTCGGCGGCTGCAGTCGGTGAGACGTCGCGATGGTACACGAAGTCAATCAACATCGGGAGATTGACGCCGGTGACGATCTCGACACCCTCACGATTCTTGAGTTCGAGCAGAGACGCCTGCAAGCAACTTCCGCCCGGCATATCGACAAACACGAGCGCCGGCCCTTCCGACACCGCCGCCGCCACCTTCCGACACAGATCGTCCCGATCCAACCCGTTGTTGCTCACGGTCACGAACACATCCCGTTCTCCGGTGATCACGCCGACCGCCTCCGCGAGCGCACCGGCAAGCGCGGCATGTGATACGATCACGCCCCGCAATCCCTCATTCATAATCTTCCGACAGATATTCTCTGAGTTCCCGCTGCTTCGCCATCTGGCTCATGAGGCGTTCGTTGAACACCGAGGCCACGTCGACACCGCTGTACCGCAGCAAATGGTTCATCGCAACGACTTCGGCGACCACCGTGATGTTCTTCCCTGGGTTCAACCGAATCGTCACTCGCGGCAGAGGGACGTCGAGGATCTCGGTTGTCTGCTGATCGAGTCCCGTTCGCTCCACCTCAACGCTGCTAGCCCATTCCTCCAGTTCCACGACGACCTCGATCCGCTTTTGCTGCCGCACCGCTCTCACCCCGAATATCGCCGAGACATCGACCAGGCCGACGCCGCGAATTTCCATCAGCCGGTGTGACAAGGCCGTCGCGCGGCCAATGAGCACGTCCGTCCCGCGGCGCGTCACGTTCACGACGTCATCCGCCACGAGCCGGTGACCGCGTTCCACGAGATCCAACACGCACTCGCTCTTCCCGATTCCGGACCGACCCACGAAGAGCAGTCCGACACCGTAGACGTCGGCCAGCGAACCGTGTACCGAGGTGCCGGGGGCAAACTCTTCGGACAGATACGGCGTGATTCGTTTGTAAAACTCGGCCGTCTTGAGGTTGGACCGAATCACGGCGATGTTGCGTTCTTTCCCAAACCGCACCAACTCCCGCGGCGTCGAGAGACCCTTCGTCACGAATACGCACGGAAGATCGAAACTCATGAACCGATCGAGCGTGGTCCGGCGCTGTTCCGGCGACAGCGATTTGAGATACTGAATCTCGGTCTCACCCAGCGCATGCAACCGTTCGCTCGCAAACCGTTTGGTGAATCCGGCCAGCACCAGGCCGGGGCTCGACACCTCGGGTACGGGAATCTCGCGATCCAGCCCGACGTCTCCGGTCAAGAGCTCGAGCTGGAGCGACTCCTGCTTCCGGTCAAAGAGATTCCGGACCGTGAGCTTCTCAGCCATTGTCCGCGGGCGCGCGCCGGGCAGGACGACGCGGGTCCCGGCTGAGCTGTGTCTTGAGTTTGGCTACCGCCCGGTCGAGCGCGGTCGAAAAATCGGGCGCTTCGGCGCTCGCAATCTTCGGCTTCCCACGAGCGTTCGTGAGCCGAAGCTCGACGATTCGGCTGCCGTGATCCGCATCGAACACCACCTCCGCGGTCATCGGTCGATGCGCGAGCTTTTCGAGCTTCGCGAGCTGTTGCTCGGCACGCTCCCTGAGTTCGTCTGGAATTTCACTGTGACGCGCTGAGACGATTATCCGCATTCCTGCTCACTCCTTTTCCTCGATTGATCCGAATTTCACCGTTTCGAGTAAATGCGCTTCGGTTTCCGTTGCAGTACGCTCCCACGAGAGCGTCTCGGCAAATGTACGGGCGTTGGCCCCGAACGTCTGCACCAGATCGCGATCCTCACCCATCCGAATCAGCGCCGCGGTCGCCGCATCCACGTCACCGTGCGGCACCAACACGCCGGTCTCGCCGTCCCGCACCGACTCGCGGAGCCCGGGGCTGTCCGACGCAATGGCCGGCGTCCCGCACGCGGCCGCTTCCACGTTCGAGATGCCCCAGCCTTCCTTGGCGGACGGAAACACCAGGGCCCATGCTCGTCTCATCAGCTCCCGTTTTTTCTCCTCGCTCACGAAACCGAGAAACGTGACCAGGTCGCCCAGCTCCAGTTCGTCTCGGATGCGTTCCAGACGAGGTTGATCGTCGCCCCGCCCGGCGATATCGAGTCGGAGCGAGTGACCGCGGCTCCGCGCCTCGGCGACGGCGCGCAGGAATGTATCGATGCCCTTGTATCGCTTGAGCCGCCCAACGTACAAAAAAGTCGGATACGCGGCCCGCGCGGACCCGTCGCCCGGCGTCAACGAATCGCTGTCTACACCGGGATAGATCACCCGAATCGCCGACGCGGGAATCCCTCGCTCGACGAGGTCGTCACGCGTGCTCTCGCTGATCGCGTGGAACGCGGCGCGCCGGTACACGCGCGGAACGGCTCGTTCCGCCCCCCACACGACACTCGCTATGGGGAACGGCGCTTCGGCAAAAGCCGTCTTGCCGAATAGATGCGGAATAATCGCGTATATCGGTAGCGCGGTCAGGGTCGGGAGATACAACGGAAGCTTATTGATATCTTCCACGACCACGTCATACGTCGCTTCGCGAAGCGCCCGTCGAACCGCTCCTCGTCCCTTGAGGGCGAACGAATGGCGGCCGCCGATGCGTCGAACCGTAATTCCCTGGATCGTGCTAGAGTACCCCCCATCCGGAAAGCCAGACGTGATCAGCGTCACCTCGTTGCCACGAGCGGCGAGCCGTCGAAAGATCTCGAAGAAATGGACCTCCGCGCCGCCAGCCTGTGGGTTCTCGATGTCCAGCCAGTTGACGGCCAGGATCTTCACAGGCGGCCGAGGCGCCGGGCGAG
>JBFIZG010000404.1:0-3550 GCA_041604955.1 Gemmatimonadales bacterium
CAGGTCGCCAGAATGAGATCCACTCCGGACTCCGCGGCGTAGAAGGCTTTCGCCGATTCGCTCATCTGGGTGGATGCCTTGACCTCGTCGCCCACGGTTCGGACCGAGCCAATCGCCATGATCGCAAGCAACGCGACCACAAGTATGACCGCAGGCATTGCCACGCCGGATTCAGATTTCACCAGGTTTCGTCTGTTCAATAACGTCTTTGTCACAATTTCCCTCTCGGCAAGCTCTTCAATTCCTCAACAACACCGTCGTGGTGACCGAATCGGTGGCGAATTTGTCAGACCCTGCGCGGGTGAGCCTCGTCGGCTGTGCGCGCTGGCTCTGGCCGCGCAGCGTGATCTCCACGCGCGCTACCTCCTTCGGCTTGTTAGTCTGTGTCCCATCGGCTTGGAAATAGCGAAACTCCAACCCGCCGTCATCAGAACTCGCGAGTGGACCGGTGAGCAGCTCGTAATCCGTCGCGCTCCCGACCTTGCGGCCGAGCCACCAGCGTCCATCCCACTCGAAAATCCCGTACTCCACGCGGCGGAAGGCGTGGAGCGTCGTGCCCACGGGCGGTGCGAGCAGCGTGTCGCTTGCCTGGACCACCAGGTCGGGGACATGCGCCGCGGACCAGGCACAGGTCCCGAGTCCACCACCGCCGCCAGTCCACGTCGTCACCGTCCCGGCACTCTTCCACTTCGCCTTCGCCCCGTCGGGTACGAGGATCGAATCCTCCAGCGTCGTTCCGAACGATCCGCGCGGGCGCCAGAGAGCAAACCGCGGCTCCGTGGCGTGCACGCCGCAGATCACGCCGCTTCCGGTGACCGACCGGAGCGTCAGCGATTTGTTCTTGATGATGTAGAGGTCGCCTTCGCTTGCGGACGCATGGCGGAGGTCGGTGCTCAGCAATGCCACGGCACCTCGCAGTGTCTCCCGCACATCCCTAACCTCGACCTGCCCGCGGAGATAGCGCGACTGATTGAGCAACAGTCCGAACACCGCCGTCATGAAGACCGACGAGATCAGCATGTAGACGAGCAGCTCGATCAGCGTGAAGCCACGCGACGGGCCTCGAGGCGTCCGAGTTGCGCTCGACGAGCTTGTCATGGTTGATTTGCCACGTACGTAGTGAATGTGTCGCTCACCGTGCGTCCCAGCACCTGCCGCGGGATGACAACGATGACGTGACGCGGATTATCCCCTTGGACTTCCCAAGTCACCGTGTGTCCCTGCACTGTGGCGCTTCCGGTCTCACCGTCCAGCGCGGCCCATCCTAGTCCGCGTAAGGAGTCGAGCGTGCTCTGCGCGATGGTCCACTCGGTCATGTGACCCCGGCCCGACTGTAACGCGCGTGACGTGGTGAGCCCGATCTTCGTGAGCCCCAACGCTGCGACCGAAAAAATCGTTATCGCCACGAGCACTTCGATCACCGACATGCCACGTGCATTCGCGGCCCTCCCCCCGTCCCCGGCCGGCTTCATCGAATCACCTTTCCCAATGCGGTCGTGGTCACGGAGTCAGTTTGCCCGTGGCTCGTAAACGTGACCGTGAGCGGGCCCGCCTCGCAGGCGCCTTCGGACGTCGGCAGCCCTCGCGGGTCGAAGCACAGCACCGCGAGATTGCTCGTCATCGTGAGGTCGCTCCCGCGGAGCCTCCGTACCGGGCCCACAGTATCCGTCGCGTTCCCCGCGAGACTCGTGTCTACCTCCACCCACCACGCGCCGGCGCCATCGTCGATGTGCAGTTCCGCGACCTCGCGATAGGCAAGTGCGGTCGCCTTGGTGAGCGCTTGAGCGGAGATGAACTGCCGCACCATGGAGCGACGTCTGGCATCCCTCGTAGCGCTGGCACTCGAGGGCACGACGGCCGTTACCAGGAGCCCGAACAGCACCAACGTGAGCATCAATTCCAGAATCGAGAAACCTCGCGGTTTCCTCTCACCTCGCCTCGTCAATGTCATGCTCATCACGATTGCATCAAATGTGCCGCTCTCTAAAGCGTTGCATAAGAACGAGTTCTGGGTGAGGGGGTCTTGGAGAGACGGGCAATTTGCGGCGGATTGCGTGCAAGTTCTTTCACCTGGTTCGGGCGACGGATAAGGCGTCAAGGCTAACGGATTGGGCGTCGAGCGAACGTGATCGGACGCACAACGGACGGATAGACGGATGGGCGGATAGACGAATAGACGGATGGCGGATAGGTGGAGTGGTTCAATCAGGTGGATGCCACTTACCGGTCAGACCTTCGCGAGCTCAATTTCGCTCGGTTCGACGCCAAGCTGGAACAGCGGGCCGCCGGGCTGGAAGCCAAGCTCGACAAGCTCGACAAGCTCGACAAGCTCGACAAGCTCGAGGCAAAGTTGGAGCAACGGATCGCAGAGCTGCGTGCCGAACTCATCAAATGGATGCTTCCTTCTGGGCGGGCACCGTATTGCCACTTGGCGAGTCTCATCGTGGCATTGAGCCGCTGAGCGCTGCGGGCGACCCACGCGTCGCCCCACTGAGCACCGTCTAGTCCCGCTCCCGACTCCCGGCTAAAAACGTATCGGCAACCACGTCCCGCTCAAAACCGACGTAGTACCGCCGCCACCACCGGGATTCAGTATGCTAGCCACTGCCGGGTCCCAAACCGACTGCCCGTTTCCGTGGATCTCACTGGTCAAGGCAACGATCGCGTGCTACCGACTCCCAGTCTCACGCTGGAGCGTGAGTCCCATCACCGCTCAAATGCTGCTGGCATTCCATTATTGCGTGCACTTGAAATCAGAGCCACCTGAGCCGTTGCAGCGGCCAGGTCGCTGCAAAAACGTGGGATCGACTGCATGGCCAGTCATGCAGAAGACTGCAGTTTGCCCGGACGAATATGTAGGTCGGGCGTCACAAGCTTCTGCGCTACAATTGCTTAACCGATTGGCACGTCGTGTGCCCCGGAGTGGACATGACAACGGTTCACAGGGTACGACTGATGAGGCAAAAGGGCTTTACAGTACTGGAATTGACGATCACGCTGACCATGTTCGGTGTGCTCAGCGCACTGTTCGTTCCGACATTCAATACTCAGGTACGCGACGCTCGAAGACGAGCCGCCACGCAGCAGTTCGTGTCGGTGCAGTCACTGGCGAAGGCCACGGCGCTCGCGCACCGGCGTGTTGCCCAGTTGCATATCGACGCGCAGGACGGTCGTTGGTGGATTGAGATCGATACCAGTGTCGTCGGGGGCATCACCGACACGATCGGACCCGTGACGAAAATCCCGCCTGGTGTCACAATGACCAGCAACCGGTCCCTCGTATGCTTCGACGCACGCGGCATGTCGACGCAGGTCGGTGCCTGTGAGGCCATGCCGATCACGGTGGGATTCGCGGCCAATGATCAGAGCGTTCAACTCACGACAACGAGGTTGGGGAAGGTGCTTCGATGAGGGCGCAGAAGACATCTACTGTGAAATCATCGGCCAGAGTTACGGCCAGAGAGTTCTCTCTCGGCCGAGGAGATACTCGAGGGCTGAGCCTCATCGAGGTACTTGTCGCGCTCACGGTGTTTTCCGTCTCGGTGCTCGG
>JBFIZG010000405.1:0-3537 GCA_041604955.1 Gemmatimonadales bacterium
GAAACTGGAGCATCCGTTCCGTATGATCGCGTGAGCGCGCTGGCTCGACCACGGTCACCGGGACGCCGCCGCCCAAGCCTGCGAGCAAGATCGCACTCTTCACCTGCGCACTCGCCACCGGGCTCCGGTATGTCACCCCATTCAACTCTCCCCCTCGCACGCGAAGCGGAAGCCCGTCGCCCCGCTCTTCCGCCACCCGGACACCCATCTCACGGAGTGGTATGGTGACCCTCCGCATGGGACGGCGTCGAAGCGAACCGTCGCCGGTGATCCTCGCCTCGAAGCGCTGCCCGGCGAGCGCCCCCAGCATGAGACGCGCCGCGGTTCCCGAATTGCCGCAGTGGAGTGAGCCAGCAGGTGCACGCCATCGGTCGGACGATCCACGGACCGTGACGCTCCGGCCGCCACGAACAGGACTGATCTCGACCCCCACCTGTCGCAGTATGCGGGCGGTGGCGCGAACGTCGAGCGAGGACAGCGGGTTGCGGATTTCGGCCCGACTCGACAGCATGGCCGCGAGAAAAAACCCTCGGTGGGTAATGCTCTTGTCGCCGGGTGGTCGAACGCTCCCCTCGACGATCACGATCCCAAGCGGGACCGCCAACTACTGGCAGCGTCGAGCCAGGTGCGGACGCGGGCCTCATCGTTGTCCGCGAGCGCGGAACCCAAGTCATGAAGCGAGCGATCCATGGTCTGGAGCGCCTCCACGATCGCGTCACGATTCAACAAGAGGACGTCGACCAGCGCATCGGGTGGACCGCCGGCGAGCGCCGTTGCTGACCGCGTCTCGGACCCGTAGGTCACGCCTTTCGGGCCGTGCGACCCCAGCGTGACGGCCAGGGCCGCGGCCGCCGCGTGCGGGAGATGCCGAGTCCAGGCGACGACAGAATCGTGCGTTTGCGCGTCCAGGGTCACGGGCTCCGCCTGGAGTACGCGCTCCCAAAAGTCCGCGACTTCGCGCCCGGCGCGCTCCCCGTCGGGCGCCGCGGTGACGTACACGATCTGTCCGGCAAAGAGATCCGGGCGGGCCGACCGAAAGCCGCCTTCCCGAACGTCGACGAGCGGGTGTGAGCCGGCAAAAACCGAACTCAGATTCTGCTCTTGGGCCCAGTTTACGAGTGGCAGTTTGACGCTCGAGACATCGGTCATATACCGACCGCCGCCTCTCAACAAGGAAGCCGCGCGTCCCATCAGCGTCATCGTGGCCCGTGGCGGCGCCGAGACGACCACGAAATCCGAGTTCCGGACCAGACGCCTCAGGTCCTGCATCAGTTCGGTGATGGCGCCGGCGCGAGCTGCCGCGACGCCGTCCTTGGGAGTGGAGGTATATCCGAGAATCCGCGGTACGCCGGCCCGTGCCGCCTGCCAGGCGATCGAGCCGCCCACGGCATCGAGACCTATCACTCCAAGGGTGTCTGGCTGCACGGAATCGCGAGCTGACCGGGTGTGAGTCGACGTACCGGCTTCGAACGAGGGAGTTCGCCGCTAGCCGCGGCAATCTAGCAAGCCAGCCGACCTCGATCAACGACACCCGCACGGAGCGAGTCCTGCGCTGGCAATTTGCCGTGTTCGCCGGCAGTCCGCGAGGCCGACGCCCATCGGTTCGCGCGCGAGTCTAACGATGTGAATTGGAAGAAGGCGTGAGAACCCACGAGGGGCCCCGAGGTAAGGAGCCCCTAGGGTCTATCCATGAACACGGTTCCCCGTTCCCGCCCAAAGATGTCTCGACCAACTGGCGCAATCACCCATCCAGCGACTCTGCCCCGTTCGTCACGAACGGCCACCTGACGTGCGTGACTCGAACCACTCGATCGCCGATCGGCGAGCACTTCGTCCTGTTCGGGATGCTCACGTTGCCGTATTGAAAAATCGAACACTTATCAATCCTCGCATGAACCCGATCCCGGCGCATTGCCGGACCGGTCGACTGAAGTTGACGCAGATGTCGTGCCAGCGGGATTGTAATGATCCATCTCGCCATTGATCAATGAGTTAGTTGAAACCACGATCCCCTCGTTCGGTGGCCGTTCTCCGGAACGAGACACCGGGCGACTCAAACATGGGACATAGACTATGGGAAACGGGCTATGGTATAGCCGTCGCCACATTCGCCTCGGCCAGCACGAGGAGCAGTGCTTGCTTGATGGCGACCGTTCCGTCCCGGTTCATCCACCACTCTCCGAGTGAATGCGCGCCAGACCCATCGCCGCCACGCGAGATGGTGACGGCGGGAACGCCCAGCGCGATGGGGATGTTCGAGTTGGTCGAGGCAATGCTCAGATTCGGCTCGTTTCCCATGAAGCGAACCGCTGCCATCGCCCGCTCAACGATGGGTACTGACGGATCCACCGTCCCCGAGGGTCGTTTCCCGATCAGCTCCAACTCCAGGGTCAGCGAATCCCCGCCGCGGCGGAGCGCGTTGCCTTCCATCAGCGCCTGTCGCATCGAAAGGTTGAACAGTGAGTCGATTCCGTCGAGCCTGGCGGGGCTAACCGATCGCATGTCGACCTCCATCCAGGACGAGAACGGGATCGAATTCACGGAGGTGCCTCCTCCAATCACGCCTACGTTGTAACTCGTCCGCGCACCTTGCCGCGTGTACGCGTCAGCCACGTCTCGAAAGAGGGAGATGGCGCGACCGAGGGCGTGATGAGGATTCGCGAGGCCAAAGGCGCCCCACGAGTGCCCGCCTGGCCCGTGGAACGTCACCCGGTAGCGAACGCTACCCAATCCGCGGTGAACGATCCGGGCGTCAGACCCTCCGTCAACGGCAATCCACGTATGGATGGGGGTAGCGCCATCCCGGAAAAAGTGTTTGACCCCGCGAAGATCTCCCTGGCCCTCCTCGCCAACCGTGCCGACGAACCACACGTCCGCCTCGGTCTCGAGGTTGGCGCGGTTCATCGCCCGGGCAACCGTCAGCACGACGACCAGCCCACGCGTATCGTCACCGATGCCTGGCGCGTAGAGGGTGTCACCCCGGACACGCACCGTCACGTCCGTCCCTTCCGGAAAGACCGTATCCAGGTGGCCTTCGATCACCAGGGTTCTGGTGCCCGTCCGGCCGCGCCGGAGCGCGATCACGTTCCCGACCTCGTCAATCCAGACTGAGTCCACGCCGGTTTCTGCCAGGAGCTCGGCAAACTTGGCCGCTCGGGGACCCTCCCCGAACGGGGGCGCTGGGATTTCCGTCAAGAGAATGAGATCGCTCGATGTGCGGGGTTCCAACTCGTCGATGACGTCGAACGCGCTCTCGACCGATTGGAGCGACGCAAGACGACGGATCTCATCGTCATAGCGGGTCGATTGGGCGGGGACCGCCGCCGGCACCAAGAAGCAGCCGGCGCAGGCCAGAGCCAGAGACAACCTCAAAACGCTATTCATCACGGTGCTCCATCCTCATCGTTAGGGGCGGTCCTCCTGGAGGCCTTGACGGCGCCTCCCCGAAGCGATCCAATACCACCATGTCGCTCGACACGATCATCTACGGTAACACGCTACAGGTCTGGCTAACCAGCCTGGCCATCGTCATCGCCA
>JBFIZG010000406.1:0-3528 GCA_041604955.1 Gemmatimonadales bacterium
ACCGAGAACGTGCCGCCCTGGACCAAAGGGAGCCGATTGCCCCACGTCGTTTGTAGCAGTGTCGTGATGCCACTGACGAAAAACATCGTCCCAATCAGCCATCCCACCGCGACGGGTTCGTCTGCCATCCCGAGCGGCTCAGCCAGCAGCAACGGTATGGCCACGGTTGAGCCGAACATGGTCAGGTAATGTTGAAACCCCAGCGGGATACTCTCCCGGAGCGGGGGAATGTCGTCGATATGGTAGATCAATCGTTTTGTCATGGACGTCTCGCGATGCGTGTCACCCGTGACGGGAGGATTGTCGAACGGCATCCCGTATCGTCTGCCACTCGGCCTGCGCGTCTTCCGGCGCTTCAGTCAAGTGACTGACGCCGATGGTGATGGCGAATCCGGCGACAAACCCCGGCAGCATCTCATAGAGATCGTACACATGCTCTTTGATCGCGACCACCCAGATCACGGTTGTGGCAAACCCAGCGATCATGCCGCTGATCGCGCCAGCACGCGTCGTTCTCTTCCAGAACAGCGAACAGAGGACCACCGGCGTAAACGCGGCCGCGAGTCCGGACCACGCGAACAACACGAACCAGAAGATCATGCGCACTTCTCCCAAGGCAAGCACGAGCGCGATCCCGCCAATGACGACGGTCGTGAGCTTGCCGAGTACGGAAAGCCGTAATTCAGGCCAAGAGGGACGGAGCGTCTTTTGAATGAAGTCGCGAACGACTGCGGACGAGGCAAGAATCAACAGAGAGTCAACCGTCGACATGATCGCCGCGAGCACAATGGCGAGAAAGAGGCCAGTAAAGATGGCGGGGAAGAGTCCGACGCTCATCTCAGGCAAGATCGTCTCCGGATCCGACAAACCGGGAAACAGCCCACGGCCTGCCATACCCGCAAACACGGCGCCAACGTCGAAGACAATGATACAGATGACGGCGATCGCGCTGCCATCGACAAGATCGCGCCGGCCACGGGCCGAGATAAAGCGGGTGAGAAGTTGAGGCGCTCCGAGGAACGCGAGTCCGATCCCGACGAAGCTCGCGGCGCTCACCACGCCTTTCACGGTGAACCCGAATTCGCCCATCGGCTTCAACAGCGTCGGATCCGCCGAGTGGAGATTCGACATCAGGTTCGACCAGCCACCTGCGGCGGCAATGCCGACAATCGGCAGCGTCAGCAGCCCCGCGAACATGAGTACGCCTTGGAGCAGGTCGCTGTAGGCAACGGCCTTGAATCCACCGACCGTGGTGTAGTACAGGATGACCCCGGCGCCCAGCAGTACCCCGGCGCCGTAGCTCATGTCGAGAAAGGAGCTGAACGCCTTTCCGGACGCCGTGAGCTGCGCGGCGGTATAGGCGGTGACCATGCTGACGATGATGATCATGCTGATGATCCGAAGGACGTGGCTCGAGTCGCGGAACCGAGCCTCCAGATAATCGGGAACGGTGATTGCATCATAGCGGTCCGTGTATTCCTTGAACGGGATGGCCACAAACACCCAGCTCAGCGTCACACCAAGCACCTCCCCCAACACGATCCACAGCGCGTGGATGCCAACGAGGTATCCCATGCCGGTCAGCCCCAGCAACAACCACGCGCTCTCGCCGGTCGCGTTGGAGCTGAACGCAATCACCCAGGACGGGAGCTTCTTCCCGGCCACAAAATACCCTGCAACGCTCGTCGACTCGCGGCTGCCCCAGGCGCCGATGAGCAAGAGGATCACGAGGTACCCGACGAGAACCAGGAGAATCGTCACCGATCGTCTCGACCACGGGTTGTCGATTCGTTCTTGCGACCCTGTCGGCGGTGGCTGAGGAAGAAGAAGAGTTCCAGTGTGAGGCCAATGCCAACTGCCGCGAAGAGGAGCAGCCACGCCGTCCAGGGAAGCGAGCCAATCATCGGGAAGATCCGGAATGAGTGAGCAGTGCCAGTGGCCAATGATTTACCGCGTGTCGGGGCGGACGGCTAGTAGCGATCGTCTGGCCACGGATTGCGTGCCGCACTATTGTAGTACGCAACGCGGCTCGGCATCGGTTGCACGGACCCTAGGCTCGAGGCGGATCGAAATGAGACAGCTCATGGTGATACCAATTGGGGAGTTCGGCCTGTATAGCGCGTTGGTCAAAAAGGAGTCGGAGCTCAGGCGGCGAAAACTCGGTACGTGGCGGCGGACTGGGACGCGAGAGCGGGTACGTGCAAAGTGGAAACACTCCCGATATCCTGGGTGGGTGAAGCTTGCGCGCGGCATGGGCGAGGTCGTGCAGATCGAGGTGCGCTGCAGCCGGGGCATGGAAGACTCGGAATGGCAGGTGCTCGATTCGATCCTGGGGTTCCTCGACCGACATTTTGCAGAGCATATCAGCTCGATTCACATCTACTACTAACGCCTCACACAGGCTCGTGTTCGTCGGACGGTCGTGATTTCCGCGCCCAGCCGCACGTCTGTTGCGCCCGGCCCACAAAGGAGCAACACGGACCGCCCCGCTCGATGCCTCGGGCCCGAGCGCTCAGCATCGCCCGGGCCACGACCTCTCGTTGGCTCGGGCGGCCCTACATGTAGCTCTGAGAGTGACTTACGCCCCCACGGTCCCGATCTCTCGATCAGGAGCCTGTCGACCCCAAAGGTCGGTATGTGTCTTGCTTTATGGACTCCCGACAGATGGAGAACCGGCAGGACGGGCGTTGGGTGACGTGCCAGGCAGCGCCGTTTGGTTTTCCGACATCGAGAATTCGAACGGGTCGAGGGTTATGCTGTTACCGGATGATTTGCCGTACACGTCGCGTGCCTGTCATGCGATCGCGTTCTGTCGGGACGACGGACAGCTCGTGCTGACCATACAAGACTTTGAAGACATCAAGCGTGCGGTGAGTCGCTATGTCGACTGGAAAGAGCTCGAGGGCATGAGCTCGTTCTCGTCGTTTGACGCCCTCGCGTTGGCGAAAGGCCTCGAGCGTATCTTCCAGATCAACCTGCGGAGCGGGATCGAGCGGGGGATCATTGGAAAATCGCGTGCGGCGGAGTTCAAGCAAGTCGTCTCGTTTTTGAAGTTGGGGGCCTTCGAGGTCGCGTACATCGGGTAGGGACTCCCAAGTGAATGGTGAGAAAATACCCTCCGACTGCCTTTGCGGTCGGGGGGTTTTTCAATAAGTTGCGTCGATCTGGAAGCCGTCATGTCCGCACCACCGCGATTTCGAGATACCTATGGAAGTGCAGATATTCGGGACCCGAAAGTGCGCCGACACTCGGAAGGCGCTCAGATTTTTTGCCGAACGGCGGATTACCGTTCACTTCGTCGATCTCACACAACGGGCCGCATCACGCGGGGAACTGAATAGGTTCGTGCAGAAATTCGGCGCCGACGCCCTGGTCGATCGAGAGTCGAAACGATTTTCCGCGCTCGGTCTGGGGGCGGCACGCCTTACGGGAGAACAGTGGCTGTCCAAACTGGGTGACGAGCCGTTGCTCATCCTCACTCCGCTCGTGCGGAACCGGGGACAGCTGACGATCGGACCGTCCGAAGCG
>JBFIZG010000407.1:0-3516 GCA_041604955.1 Gemmatimonadales bacterium
ATGCCGGGCAGCAGGACAACACGACGATAAGTCTTCCAGCCTGGACGAATTCCAACACGCTCCACGCGAAGCAACATTGGTACTCCGTGGGCGGGTGTGAGACCGGACCCGTGGCACTTCACCCGGACCATCCCGAACTCTCGTTTGCCGGCTGCTACGGCGGGGTGATCGATCGTTTCGAACGGGACAAGGATCAGATCAGGAACGTCGTCATCTACCCGCAGATGCAGCTTGGTGAGGCCGGCAAGAACCTGCGGTACCGGTTTCAGTGGGTGTCACCGATGGCGGTGTCGCCACAAGACCCAAACGTCGTGTATCACGGTTCGCAACACGTTCACCGCTCGACCGACCGTGGCATGTCCTGGGAGACAATCAGCCCGGACCTGACGACGAACACGCCGGCGCATCAAGAGTTTTCCGGCGGCCCAATCAACCACGACATCACCGGTGTCGAGATCTTCAATACCGTGTTTTCGATCGCACCCTCACCCCACAGTCCCGACGTCATCTGGGCGGGGTCGGACGATGGTCGCGTACACGTGACGCGAGACTACGGCGCGACGTGGAACGATGTCACGCCGAGAGGGATGCCGGCACTCGGCACCGTGGACGAAATCGACGTATCGCGGCATTCGGCGGGGCGTGCATTGGTGGCGGTCCAGCGGTATCGCCTCGACGATTTCGCGCCGTACGTATTCCGCACCACCGATTACGGGCGGTCGTGGGACCTGTTGACGAACGGGCAAAACGGCATTCCCGCCGACTATCCCGTACGGACGGTACGAGAAGACCCGGTGCGAGCGGGCCTGTTGTATGCCGGCACCGAATGGGGGACGTTCGTGTCCTTTGACGACGGCCGCAACTGGCAAGCACTTCAACTGAACCTTCCCGTCACCCCAGTGACTGGCATGAGGGTGGCGCACGACGACCTGATCGTTTCGACACAGGGCCGCTCGTTCTGGATCTTGGACGATGTCACACCGCTCAGACAGAGCTCGGCCGACCTCGCAAGCGCGCCGGCCCATCTCTTCAAGCCGCGAGACGGATACCGGGTGAATTCGGGTGGCGGTGGGGATGGGATCGGCGGACAGTTCTCACCGGAACCGTTGCCCGGCAACGTCCTGATCAATTACTACCTTCAGGCCGTGCCCACCGCAGAGGTCGTGCTCAGGATCGAGGACTCAGCTGGCCGGACGGTCCGGGAGTTCACCTCGGACTCGGCGCGGGCCGATACGACACATGGTGTCGCCCGCATCAAGCCCGAGCCAGGGATGAATCGTCTTCCCTGGGACGGCACCTATGCCGGGCTCAACCCGCCCGACAGCACCATTGCCTGGGGGTATACGGGAGGTGTCCGTGCTCCGCCGGGAAACTACGGGGTCACGCTTGCTGCTGCGGGCATGGACATGCGCGAGTCATTCGAATACAGGAAGGACCCGCGGCTGCCCGAGGTTACTCAGGCCGACTTCGACGAACAGTTCCGGCTGGCTACTACCATCCGCGATACGATCAATGACGTGTACGATGGCATCCGCGCTGCTGTCGCGGCGGACGAACAGATCGTCGCCGCGACCAAACGGGCGGGGGCGATGGGTGTGGGGAGCCAAGTCACGCCGCTCGGCGACTCGATCGGCGTCAAGTTGCGTTCCGTGCATCAGCAGATGACGCAGACAAAGAACAAGAGTGGACAGGATCCGATCCGATTCGCGCCGATGCTCGACGGACAATACATCGCGCTCTACGAGTACGTGACGGGCGAAGACAACTACCGATTTGGCGGAGCGGAAGGGCGGCCCACCCCGGGGGCATACGAGCTGTTTGGCGACCTGAATGCCCGCTGGACCGAGATCAGTGCGACGCTGACTCAGATTCTCCGTGATGACGTCGCGAGGCTGAACGATCTACTCGGTCGATTGGGGGTTCCGGCGGTAGTGGTGCCGGGCCAGGGAGGAAGGCCGATTCCCTAGAATCAGTGCATTAGAAACAGTGCACGATACACAGTACACAGTACAAGATAACGGTACAGAGAAGAACCGCGCCCCGTAACTCTCTACTCTGCTGCTGTACTCTGTACGGCTGACTCTTACGGTACGGTCACCGTAAGCGGCAGTTCGACCGTTTCATCCCCGATACTGCTCGACCCGATCACGGTCAGCGTGTAGTCGCCCGCGTTGGTCGTGGCGTCGACGTTGACGGTGAGCGTCGATGCGGTCCCGGTGAGGGACGCAGGATTGAACACCCCGTTCACCCCGGCGGGTGCCCCACCGAGCGAGAGCGTCACGGTCCCATTGAAGTTGGTGCGGTCGATCGTCACGGCCGTCTGCCCACTCGAACCCTGGTCGATCGATAGCGCGTTGGGGGTGAGCGTCACGCTGAACCCCGGGGTCTCCGTTACGGTCAGCTCGAGCGACGCGACCCCAAACGCCATATCAGAACCTACACCCTGTACGCTGAGGGTGTACGCTCCCGCACCGAGCGATTGGGCGACGAGGAGGGTGAGCGTTGCAGCATCCCCGGTCACACGGGTCGGGTCGTAAATCCCCGTGACACCCGGTCGTCCGTTCGGGTCTCCTGGAACGTCCTCGAGAAAAAGATCGATCGGGTCCGCGAAATTGCGGCGGGTGATCGCAATCTGGGAGACGTCGCTTTCGCCCTGCTGAATGGTCAACGCGTCGGGGCTGAGCGTCAGGTCAAACCCGACGAGATCAACGACCGTCAGGTCCACGGGCGCCGTCGCGTCGCTGACGCCGTTTCCGCTCGCTCGTATGGTGACGTCGTAGTCGCCTGAAGCCACAGCCGCATCGACCAGTATTGTAAGCGTGGCCGTGGTGACATCACCCGAGGTTTGCGCTCCGCTCACGGCCACCGTGACACCCGTCGGCGCCCCAGCCAGCGCGAAGGACACTGAACCGGTGAACCCCCCACCTCGGGTGACGGTCGCGGTGATCGAGGCGGACCCACCGGGCGAAATCGTGGCACTCGTCACGTCGAGGCTGATGCTGATCGTGGGCGTACCACCGTTCGGTCCGGTGCCGCCGTTTTCGCTGGAGGTGCATGCGACCGCGAGGGCGAAGGCGGTGGCGGCCAGCACCCTGGGCGTCGCGGTTCGCCGTTGGTAAGCAGATGTCATAGTCTCTTGCTGGTTTCGAGTGCTACCTGCGCGCTCTGATCTGTTGGTGGCACTCCGGTGTCCAACAAAATTTGGCGTTGAGCGACCGCCTGTTACTCAGCTCGTGCGGCGAGGGGTCGGGAGACACGAGAAAGGCACCCCTTGCTACGAGGTGCCTTTCCCAGAATCGCGACGAGACGCCGCTCTCCAGCTCCCCTCGGCGACGACGGGATAGCTCGCTAGTTCGTGTGAACCACGATCGAGCCACCTCCGATTTCTTGATCAAAGCCGTTGTCGTAGACCACCGTCTCGAGGCCCAACAGGTCTTCCCACCAGATCCTGAGCCTGAACGTGTCCGGATCGTTCGGGTCGCCGTCGACCGCCCAGATCTTGAACTTGAACTCCTC
>JBFIZG010000408.1:0-3514 GCA_041604955.1 Gemmatimonadales bacterium
GATCGCCGACTCGGCGGCGAGTACCAGCGGCGCAACTGCGCTGGCGCACCAATACGGTCTGTCTGCAACGGCAGGCGTGCATCCGCATGAGGCATCATCGTGGAACTCGGCAACCCGCGACACCGTGTCGAGGGCGTTGACCGATCCGGCTGTAGTGGCGGTGGGGGAAATCGGGCTCGACTATCACTACGAGCATTCACCACGGGCAGAGCAACGTCAGGCGTTTGCGGAGCAACTCACGCTGGCGTCCGAACGCGGGTTGCCTGCGGTGGTGCATTCCCGTTCCTGCGACGATGACATGATCGCGATGCTGGACGACACCGATGCAACGATCGTGCTGCATTCATTCAGCTCGGGACCGGCGCTGCTCGACCTGGCGATTCAACACCGATTTTACGTGTCGTTCAGCGGCATGGTGACATTCCGCTCGTGGCGCGATGACGACGCGGTGCGTGGAGTTCCGGCGGATCGGCTGCTGGTCGAGACGGATGCGCCGTATCTTGCGCCCGTTCCCCATCGCGGGAAGCGCAATGAACCGGCATTCGTGGCGGAAGTCGCGCGGCGGCTGGCGCAGGTGCGAGAGGTGACGTTCGAAGCCCTCGCGGCGGAAACCACGGCGAACGCCGAACGGTGCTTCGGCAGCCGGGTTCTCACGCGTCCGGAAGAAATGTCATGACCACTGTACCCGAAACCCGCCCATCCCAACTCGAGACAACCATGAGAGCGACTCCCTCCGATATCGAAATCGCGCAAACTGCCAAACTTCGACCGATCACCGACGTTGCGGCCGACGTCGGTCTCGAGACAACCGAACTCATTCGCTACGGTGAGGACAAGGCGAAGGTCAAGCTCGACGCCCTGGCGGCGCGCGAGCGGAAAGCCCGGTTGGTGCTCGTCGCCGGCATCAACCCCACGGCCGCCGGCGAAGGGAAATCGACCGTCGCCGTCGGTGTGACCCAGGCGCTCCGGCGCTTGGGACAGAATGCCGTTCTCTGCATGCGGGAGCCGAGCCTGGGACCCGTGTTCGGTATCAAAGGGGGCGCTGCGGGCGGCGGATACTCGCAAGTGATCCCGATGGAAGACATCAACCTCCACTTCACCGGGGACTTCCACGCCATCACGAGCGCGCACAACCTCCTTTCCGCGATGCTCGACAACCACCTCCATCACGGTAACGCTCTCGGAATCGATCACCGACGCATTACGTGGCCCAGAGCGATCGACATGAACGATCGGGCCCTTCGAAAAGTGACCATCGGACTCGGCGGGCCGATCGGCGGTGTTCCCCGAGAGGAACGTTTCGTCATCACACCGGCTAGTGAGATCATGGCGGTTGCCGCGCTTGCGCAGAGCACCGCGGACCTCGAGCAGCGACTCGGGAACATCATCGTGGGAATGACCGGAAAGAAGGAAGCCGTTCGGGCAAGGGATCTGAGCGCTCACGGCGCCATGGCCATGTTGCTCAAAGACGCCTTTCTCCCGAACATCGTGCAAACCCTGGAGGGCGGGCCGGCGTTCGTCCACTGTGGTCCGTTCGGCAACATCGCGCACGGCTGCAACTCGATCATTGCGACGGAACTCGGCATGCGGGTCGCCGATATCGTGGTGACCGAGGCCGGGTTCGGTTCGGATCTCGGCGCCGAGAAGTTTTTCAACATCAAGTGCCGCACCGGCAACCTGCGCCCCGAAGCGGCAATCATCGTCGCGACGGTTCGCGCCCTCAAATTGCACGGCGGCGTGCGAAAGGACCGGCTCACGACCCCAGACCGAGAGGCCGTGGAGCGGGGGTTCGCCAATCTCGCCCGGCATATCAATATCCCGAAGCGTATGGGCGTCCCGGTGGTCGTCGCGATCAATCGGTTCGTGAGCGATACCGATGACGAAGTCGCGGCGGTGCGCGCTGGGTGCGACGAGCTGGGTGTCGAAGTTGCGCTGTGCGAGGTGTGGGAAAAGGGCGGTGAAGGGGGGGTAGATTTGGCCGATGCCGTGTTACGGATGCTGGAGAAAGGTGAGGCAGACTTCAAACCGCTCTACGATACGGCACTCCCGATTCGGGAGAAGATCGAGACCATTGCGCGTGAGGTGTATGGAGCGGACGGAGTGGATTTCTCGCCTACCGCGTCGCGCGCAGAGAACCAGCTCGCGGAGTTCGGGTTGGACGACACGCCCATCTGTATGGCGAAAACGCAGTACTCATTCAGCGACGATCCCGAATTGCTCGGCGCGCCGACGGGGTTCCGTCTCACGATACGCGATCTATATCCGTCGGCGGGAGCGGGGTTCGTGGTGGCGTTGGCTGGTGATATCATGACCATGCCCGGTCTCGGGAGAACCCCAGCGGCCGAGCGCATGCGCGTCACGGCCTCGGGCACGATTCAGGGCCTCTTCTAGAACAGGAGTAACCGATGGACATCGTCAGCACGTCCGAAGCACCGGCCGCCATCGGCCCGTACAGTCAGGCGATCGCCGCCGGCAACCTCCTCTTTACTGCCGGACAGATCGCCTTGGATCCTGCCACGATGGAGGTCCACGGATCGAACGTGTCCGAGCAAACCGAACGGGTCATGCAAAACCTCGCCGCGGTCCTGGAGGCGGCGGGATCGAGTCTGCAACACGTGGTCAAGACCACGGTGTATCTCAGTGACATGGCCGATTTTTCAGCCATGAATGCCGTCTACGGCAACCACTTCGAAGGTCACAAGCCGGCGCGTTCGACGGTTCAGGCCGCAGGCCTCCCGAAGAACGTGCTGGTGGAAATTGATGCCATTGCGGTCAAAGCCTGACGTTCCTCGCCCGTGGGGGCGGATTGGGTCTGGTGGCCTGCGCGGTCTTCAAAACCGTTGGGAGGCGCCTTTGGCGACTCCGGTGGGTTCGATTCCCACACGCTCCCGCCACGGCGGCCGGAGCGTTCGTGTTGCGTAACGCCGGGCGCCGCCGGAGCGAGGGGAGTCACCGAACGGGCTCCGCGACGCATCTCGTGAAGGGGCTGGCGATCGTCGTGCTACTCGGCAGTCTGGCGCCGATCACACTTTCCGCCCAGATCCCGCTCCCGACCCAGCGAACGCAACAGCGCCAACCCCAACCAGAAGACACGATTCCGGTGCCGCCGTTTCGCGTCCAACCACCCGTCCCACCTTTGGGGGCGCTCGGGCTTTCGATGCTCGTGCCGGGGTGGGGACAGTCGATCTTGGGTCGGCGCGGAACGGGAGCCTTCTTCATTTTTTGGGAGGGGCTCACCCTGACGATGACGATAAAATCGGCCCACCAGTTGAGCTACCAGAAGCGGATCGGAGCCGAAACTGTCGAGGACAAGCGTCAGGAGCTCCAGGACTGGATCGTGCTGCTCGTCTTCAACCATCTGTTGGCGGGGACCGAGGCCTTCGTGGCGGCACAGCTGTGGGATTTTCCGGCCGAACTGGAATCGGAGGTGCTTGCCGACGGCTCCATAGGGCTTGGCGTCAAATTCTATTGGGCGGACCCGTAGTCTCTAAGCGGATCTGTCGCCTCAGTCGAA
>JBFIZG010000409.1:0-3506 GCA_041604955.1 Gemmatimonadales bacterium
ACGTCCAACGTTCAACGTCCAACGTTCAACGTTCAACGTCCAACATCGAACGTCAAAGGAGTTAGGAGCTCGGGAACATCCCACGTTCGGCATCGCGGTCGATTGTTCCATGTTCGTTGTTCTGTTGAACGTTGGATGTTGAGTAGTTGGACGTTGAGCGCCCCCCTAACTCCTGGCTCCTAGCTCCTCGCCCCGCTTGTCGTGCGCAATGATCCGCGTCCCCCTGTCCCGTGTCAGGTAGCTCCACGTCCACTGCACAAAAACCAGTACCCGATTTTCAAATTCCACCAGGTACATCAGGTGGACGAATAGCCAGAGCAACCAAGCTGGATAGCCCGAGAACTTGAGCTTCCCGAAGTTGGCGACGGCGGCCGCGCGTCCGATGGTCGCCAGTTCGCCCTTGTTGAAGTACGCGTATGGCTTCGTCGGTTTGTCTCGCAACCGATTTCGTATGCACTCGGCCACGTGTCGTCCCTGGGACATGGCAACGGGTGCGACTCCGGGGAGCGGCGCACCGGTTTGATGGGAGAAGTTGGCGAGGTCTCCGATGACGAAGATCTCCGGGTGGCTTGGCACGGTGAGGTCGGGCTCCACGATCACGCGGCCGAGTTTATCCAGTTGGGCGCCCGTCGCTTCGGCGATGGCGCGACCCATCGGTGACGCCTGGACCCCCGCCGCCCAGAGCACCGTGTGGCACGGAAGAACCTCGGTCTTGTCACCGGAACGAACCGTGACGGCATCTTCGGACACGTCTGTTACCAGCGTTGTCGTCCTCACCTCCACGCCGAGCTTGGTCAAAGACCGGGTACACTTCGCAGACAACGAGGCCGGATAGCTCGGCAGCACCCGGTCGGTTCCTTCGATGAGGATGATACGCGCGCTCTTGGTGTCGATGGACCGGAAGTTGTCTTTGAGCGTATCCCGCGCCAGTTCGCCCAGGGCGCCGGCCAGTTCGACGCCCGTGGGACCGCCACCCACCACGACGAACGACATCCATGCCTTACGGCGTGCCGGGTCGGCTTCGCGCTCCGCGACCTCGAACGCTGTGAGCACCCGCCGCCTGATCTCGGTTGCGTCCTCGAGAGTCTTGAGCCCCGGCGCGTGCGTCTCCCAGTCCGTGTTACCGAAATAGTGATGCTGCGCGCCGGTGGCGACGACGAGCGTGTCGTAGGGAACCGTCCCATCCTCGAGCGTCACGCGTCTCGCCGCGACATCGATTCCCGTGGCTTCGGCCAGCCACACACGGGTGTTCCTCTGTCTTTTCAAGATCCAGCGGAGCGGGGACGCGATGTCACCCGGTGAAAGACCGCTCGTCGCGACCTGGTAAAGCAACGGCTGGAACAAATGGAAGTTCCGGCGGTCTATCACCGTGACCTCCACCGGAGAGCGCTTCAGGCGACGTGCCGCGTACAATCCCCCGAAACCGCCGCCGAGAACGACAACGCGATGAGGTGATCTCATGTGCCATCCAATGTATGACACGCGAGCGTATCATGGCTATGTACTGTCAAGACTTGCTGGCGGACAGGCGAGTCGTATAGTTCTCGGACGATCTGACCCATCAATTACCAGGGAGGGCGTATGAAATTACTTCGTCTTGCAGGATTCCTCGCCGCGGCGCTCGTGGTTCAACTCGCCTGTGCGGGCGATGGCACAGGCGTCGATATCGGGAACGGGAACGGCGGTGGCGACGTGACCCTATCCGCAAACGTACAACCGATTTTCACGTCCAACTGCGCCACCATCGGCTGCCATGTCGGCACCGACGCGCCGCCGATCGGGCAGGGTATGGACTTGAGCGCTGGCAACGCCTTCTCGAATATCGTCGGTGTGCAGTCTGCGGAAGCGTCGTTGCTCAGGGTAAACCCCGGCAACCCCGACCAGAGTTACTTGGTGAACAAGATCGAGGGGACGCAGAACTCGGTCGGCGGCAGTGGGGGCCGCATGCCGTTGGGTCGGTCGGCGCTTCCGGCGTCGCAGATCGCGACGATACGTTCGTGGATCGCGGCCGGCGCACTGAACAACTAACGAACATTTGGAGGTGACCCGCATGTTCACGAAAAATGTCGGTGTCACGATCGTGGGGGCGATGGCTGCAATGCTCGTCGTTTCCGACGCGTCTGCAGAAGAGCCATACCTGGCGCTCCGAACGGGACTCAAGTGTTCCCAATGTCACGTCAACAAGTCGGGCGGCGGTGGGCGAAACGACTTCGGAAGCGCCTGGGCACAGACGACGCTGCCGGTCAAGGCGGCTCCATTTCGGAGCCGCTCCTTGAACGACTGGGTTGCGATCGGGGTCGACTTGCGGATGCTCGCATCCGGAACCGTCACGGACGCGACGCCCCGTACGTCTTTTGGGGTCGACGAAGCCCAGATCCAGATCCAAGCACAACTGATCCAAAACCGGCTCTCATTCTACGTGGACCAAGGATTGGGCGCCGGTGGTGAGGGGGCGGCGGCACGTGAGGCGTTTGCGCTCATCGAGGGGCTCCCACAAGGGGCGTACGTCAAGGCCGGCCGGTTCATGCTGCCGTTTGGATGGCGCATTTGGGACGACAAAGCATTCATCCGGGAGTTGACCGGCTTCACGTACCGCACTCCGGACCAGGGCGTCGAAGTGGGAATCGAACCCGGTCCCTTATCGTTGATGCTTGCGGTTTCGAACGGTAACGCGGGGGGTGCGGAAAACGACAGCGACAAACAGATCTCGTCGCGCGCGTCGTATGTGAAACGCCATTTCAGAATCGGTGCGTCGGCATCCCACAACAGCGCTCAAGGTTCGGAGCGGCAGATTGTCGGCGGCTTCGGAGGATTCTCGGCGGGCCCGGTGGTAGTCATGGGTGAAGCCGACTGGATTTTCGACTCGTTCGACGCGGCGCCCGACAAAGATCAATTCGTAGCGTACGTGGAGGGGAATGTCCTGGCGACAAAGGGTGTGAACGCCAAGGTCACTTACGGCTACCACGACCGCGATCTCGACGTGCCCGAGGACCAACGCATTCGCGTCCGATTTGGGCTCGAGGCGTTCCCGATCTCGTTCGTGCAGCTCTCGGCGTTCTACACGGTTTTGGACGATATTCCCCAGGTAACCACCGATCGGGATCGAGTCAGCTTGGAACTGCACGTTCATTTTTGAGGGATTTAGGGATCAGGAGTTGGGAGCTAGGAGCTCGGGCGCGGAACATCGTGACCCCTCGCCCCTCGCTCCTAGCTCCTCTGTCGTCTCGCACGCTGTACTCCGCACCCTGTACTCAGTACTGTACTGTGTACTCTGTACCCGCACCGTGCACCGTGTACTGTGCACCGTGCACCGTGCACCGTGTACTGTGCACCGGGCACTGAGTACTGTGTTCTGAAAAGGAGCCCATGAAGCCCGAGCCGCCTCCGGTGACCGGCATCCACGAGTCCTCGCTCTACGTCGCCGATCTCGAGCGGTCCGCGGCGTTTTACCGTGAGGTACTCGGGTTCCAGGAGATCGCTCGCGATCTATCGCGACACATCTTCCT
>JBFIZG010000410.1:0-3497 GCA_041604955.1 Gemmatimonadales bacterium
CAGCCGCCTCCGTAACATCGCCCGCCGCACGATTACCCGCCGCGGTTTCGGGGTGCGGACGTTCAACTTCAAGCTGGAGATCGGGCAGGTTTACAACGCGGGCGATGAAATCTACATGGAGACCCGGCACTGGACCAACACCCGGGCGGCCATCGAGACACGCCCCGGCACGATCATCTCCAAGAAGGAGACTGCCCGCGCGATCACGGAATACTCCGCGCTGGACACGAATTACAATGGTCGCTACTTGAGGATCGGCCCCGATACCATGACCGACGACTACGATACGGCCACCGAAGAAGATCGTTCCTACGGCTACTGGGGTGATGCCGATAACCGCGT
Organism: Gemmatimonadales bacterium; assembly: GCA_041604955.1. Classification (GTDB taxonomy): domain Bacteria; phylum Gemmatimonadota; class Gemmatimonadetes; order Gemmatimonadales; family GWC2-71-9; genus JBFHWR01. The sequence continues at coordinate 343 of JBFIZG010000410.1, forward strand.
CGGCTCCACCAAGGAGCCGGGATACGTGTTCTGGTAATGGCCTGGGATGACCATGCCCGTACCGATCTTGCGGCCGACAAGGCGTTACGCACCGGCCGAGCGGAGTGGCTTGCCGACCGCAATCGAATGCTGGGGGAGAAGCCGCTTCAGCACTACAACGCCGACACCACGACCAACTCGGTCACTGGCGTTACGCTGTTCACGTTCGATCACTGGGTACCGGACTACGCAGATGGGTGGTACCTGCACGCGATCTTCGAGGCGTACATCACCCCGGCCGGCGCAGGCAATATCAGGGTCAACGCAACCAACACCGGGGCGCTGTCTACGAACATCACGAACGGCTCCCCCCATGCGGATGCCCCTGAAATCTCTGTCCTGATCGATAGCGGCGAGATCAATAGCCTGGTCACGTTCACTGTAGTGGGCAAGGTCGGTAACGGCGCCAACACGCTGCACGTCAGGAATGGGACCAACATCAACACCGGGACGCGGCACACGATCTGGTTCGAGCAGACGGCATGACCTGGCCGGCCACAGTCACGAGCGACGTTCTATCCGGGATGGGCGCTAAGACGTTCGGGGTGGACTGCTACGACCGTGACGATGAAGCAACGGGCTGCGCGATCACCTGGGTCGCGGAGGACATCATCGGGCTCACGGGCTCCTTTGCCACGATCGGCGGGACCACGATGCGGGTGCCGCCGTGGGCACTCAACGCCGAGGGCTGCGTGATGAAGGTATCCTTCAGCTACACACGGCAGGCCGGTGATACCGGGAACCAGGAGTGGCGGATCAGGGAGACCGTATCGGCCACGACCGGGGGTACGGTCACAGTCACGCCGACAACGGCATGGCAGTCAGGAGAGGCCACGCTGACGATTCCCGATGACACTTGGCCTAGAACGCTCAAGTCTTTCATCATGGAGGCGCGCATGGCGGCAGGCGCCACGGGCGCGACTCATACCGGGGCGATGTGGGGCATCGGTAATTGCCAGTTCACGAACACGTAGGACGCGATGGCACAGGTCTATAACGAGATCGGCACCAGCAGGACGGCATCGGGTAAGCTGTGGACAGCCTCGATGTCGCTGGATCATCTCGGTAACGACTGGGCGGTCATCGGTGGCGCGAGCATCGGGTTGCTGCCGTCCGAAACGATCCCTGGGACGGGCTCGCCTGCCTGGGGCACTCGGATCAGCTTTGATATGTACTTCCCTACCGCATGGGATCTTGACGATACCTACGACACCAGCCTGGTCATGCGGCTGGTGTTCGAGTTCTACATCTCTGCCGCGGCCGGGGATGACGGCGGGCTCCGCGTAATCGAGGGGGCCAACATCGGGACAACGGCCTCGTGGACCACAGCCGGCGTGCCGATGGCAACCACATCGACGCTATCGTGGACCGAGGGCGCGGTACCGACCGGCAAGACGACAATCAGCGTCCAGGCGCTACCCAATACGTCGCCTGATGCGTTCACGTATACTTGTGTTCGACGCGGCACCTGCCGCCTGGAGGCTTGGGTTACATGAAGCGGCTACTGATTGCTCTGTGTCTGTTGTTTCCGCTGGCTGCGGCGGCGCAGGTAATGACCGTTCGGTCGACGGCGACCGACCCGGACGGGACGGCCTGTACGTTGATCCAGCCTCCGTTCATCACGCTCTACCACAGCGGGGCGACGGTCGAGATATGCACCTGTCAGTCCTCGCTGTGGAACTGCGCCGATGCTACCGGTGGGTCAGCACCAGCATTCTCCGCACTCACCACAGCGACGAACACGACCGCGACGATGACGGTAGGGACTGGGGCGTCGATTGTCGCCAGCGGTAGCGGTACAATCACGGCGACCGCAGTCGCTCCTAACTCGGTAGCATTGACGACGGGTACGACGGGCAACTATGCGGCTGGTGACGCAGAAGCTGGGGCGGCTCTGACCGGGGATAGCGCGACGGCTTTCTTCTCGGCTGGGGAGATCGAGAACGCCTTTGTCGCGGACGATTTAACCATCGCCGGCGGTACCATCGGGACAAGCGCAATTACTCTCGTCCAGGGCGTCACGCCGATACCAACTGCCGAGGGCGTTATCGAGTGGGAGACCGATGACGACCATATTATTGTCGGAGATGCAGTCGATCAGGTCGAGTTCGTACCGACCGAGGATATATCCGGCGACATTACGATGGACGTGGCCGGGGTGGTCACGATTGCCGCTAACTCGGTAGCGCTGACGACGGACACGACTGGTAACTATGCGGCCGGCGACGGCGAGGCCGGGGCGGCGCTGACCGGCGATTCGGCCACGTCGTTCTTCTCGTCGGGGACGCTCGAGGATGCGCGGCTGCCGTCCAGCATGGCGGCAAAGACGCTCACCGGGGCGACGGTGATCCAGGACGACTTGACCGTAGGTGACGGGACCGATGCAAACTGGACCTTGACGGTCAACCGCACCAGCACGGACGCTACCTTTGCATGGGACGATACCGAGAATGACTGGGTATTCGGCGGCGGCGGTAACAGCGACGGGAATCTTCGTCTCAAGGCACAGTCCGCCACAAACCAGAGCGGGATAATGATACCGGTAGCGACTCCGGTGGCGACCGATTGGTGGATTGGTGGCGGGTCGTTGACGTTCAACGGCGTGCATGATTCGCTCTGGTGCGCGACGTACAACTCGTCCGGTTGCAATACATCCCCGAAGGTAGCCACGGAGCACGGCTTCGGCTTTCAGCTTGAGGCGACGTATTCCGAGACCGCGAGCCAGGAGCAATCCGAGTTCTACGTCACGTTCACGCAGGCCGATACGGCGAACTCGTGGCGGCCGTTTTCTGGCGATGTGGAGTACTGGAGCGGTGGGGCCAAGGTAGGCTTCGGCAGCGACACGAACGGGCGGGGACAGATCGACTTCTCGACCAGTTACGCGCAGTACAGCGAAGCGGTCGCCCCGCGTCAACTCAAGATGGAGTACACCGGGGCCTCGACGTTCAACGCGAACAGTCAGCAGGGCCGCAGCGCGAACCTCAACGTCGGCATCTACACGCACAAAACGTTCGACGGCCCCGAGCTGGACGACGGGATCAAGATCGAGATGGACCTGGCCGGCGACGGTGCGGCCGAGACCGTAGTCAATGCCCGCATGATCGAAGTGTTGACCG
>JBFIZG010000411.1:0-3494 GCA_041604955.1 Gemmatimonadales bacterium
CCCGGCTGCCTTTCGCCCCGAACTACCATCTGGACCGCGGAATAGCCGCCAGCGGACGACGATCCCTTCATCTCAATTTCATGACGGTTTGAGTCCCCAAGCGCCAAGCTTGAATTCGTGATGATCCGAGGAGTCGGAGCATGAGTGATCATTCAGAATCCGAGATAGAACGCCGGAAGTTTCTGAAAACCGGCTTAGCCGCAGCCGGCGGCGCGATACTCGGGCTTGGGGTCGTGGACGTAAGCAATGCCGAAGGCGCGGTGGTTCCGGAAAAGAGGATTCGTGTCGGCGATGTCATTCCCACTCGCACGTTCGGTCGGACCGGACACACGCTGCCCGTCCTTGGAATGGGTGGCTCGGCGATGGTGGGTGTCTGGGCCCCGAGTTACGGCGTGAAACTCGGGGACGTCGAACAGCGGGCGCACATGGTGCGCACGGCGTACGATAAGGGAGTCCGCTACTTCGATACCGCCCGTGTCTACGGCGAGAGCGAACGCATCATGGGGAGGGGACTGGCGGAGGTACGCGAAAACGTATACCTCGCCACGAAAGTTGCCGACCCCGACCCGCGGCAGACGCGACGGAGCGTTGAGACGTCCTTGCGGGAGCTTCGTACCGACTATGTCGACTGCGTTCAAATCCACAGCCCGGCCATCGAGCGAGTTGGATTCGACGGTGCCATGCGGATCCACGCGGAACTCGAGAAGCTCAAGTCCGAGGGGCTGACTCGCTTCGTTGGACTCACCACCCATGTCGCGTTTGAGGACGTGGTTCGCATGATCTCGACCGGCGGGTTCGATCAGGTGCTCCTGGCGTACGGATACTTCCGCAAGGGTATGGATCAGATGCTCTCCGACCGGAAGATCGAGTACCGGAACCTGTGCTTGGCCAGAGCGCACGAGCGCGGGATGGCGATCGTGGCCATGAAGGTGCTGGGTGCCAATATCATGAGCCACAACGCGCGGAACGTCGTCCCCAATTACGAAGCCGCCAAGCTCGAGCGGATTCCCGCGGCGGCGATTCGCTGGGTCCTCCGAGACCAGCGTGTCTCCATGCTCAACATCGGGGTCTCTGTACCTGACGACCTCGATGCCAATATCACCACCTTGACTGGCGACACCGGGCTGACGAGTGACGACGAGTCGCTGCTGGCCGACTTCAGTGCCAACGCCTACGAGAGCCGACTCGTCAAAGCGATGCGACGGGCGTAGGAATCTTTGCTGGTTACCGAACGCGGCGGACGCAAGCTCGGCGTGCCCTTCTGCGCAATTCGTGCATCGGTAACCGCGTCGACGTTCGAGGCCCGGCCTGCCACCCTGGTCCGGTCGGCTAAAAGCGAAAGATCGGGAATCGCAGGACCCAGCCAACGATGCTGTCGTCGGGGCCGCCGCCCGGGTCTGGTCGATCGGGGTCGCTCCCGCCGAACGCCTGCCTCAGTACCACGACCGAGGCGCCTGCCAGCGCCGCGACCAGCCCTCCCGTCCGAACGGCGTCCACCTGCCGCACATCAAGACGCACGACTCCTTGTCTCGGCACATCAATCCACTGATACAGGTCGTCGTTCCCAAGCATCCGTGACCCTTCCGCCGCCTTGACGGAGATCAGCACCCGGTCGCCCTTCTCGACCAACTCACCTTCGATCTCGGCTGTGTTCATCCCAGTACGATCCCGTAGCTCCTCCTGAGCGGTGGTCGAGAGCATTGCGCGAACATCGGAGCCGACCGGGACGGTCTCGAGAGTGGCGGGCGCGTACTTGTAGCAGCCCAAGCTGGCTACCGCGCACATCAAGGTAGGGAAGGCGAGCGAAGAGATTTGTCGTTGGGGCCGGGGACTTCTCATACCCACCTCCTGAGATTTAGAACGCCAACAACTTGGTCACTTTCGCCGTCATCAACTGATCGAGCACCACTCCCGTGCCGAGGTCCCGCCGCTCGGTGAAGACCGTCGATCTCGATCGGGTCACCCGTTCGCACGGCACGTGCTACCGGGCGGGGCGCCGACTCCGGGTCGATCGGACGAAACGCAGCTCGATCCGATCCGCTTTCCTGTGCGTGTAGGGGCGTGGAGAGAGTGAGCGCGAGACATGCGCTCACTCTCCAGCTACACCTCCATTGCACGCGTCGGTGGCACGGTGCTATTTGCGTGTTCTCCGGCCTTTCAGCTTCCCGAGCTGGTGGACGTGGCCGGCGCACGCTTCCGGGCCGTTGCACCCTGCAGCGTATTGAACAGCAACTTAAACGTGTTCCGTGGCTGGCCGCGGAACTGCGCCCGGAACCCGACGAGCACCACTTCGCCCTCGCCGATTTGCGCCTTCACGACTGCGGGTTTTCCGGCGATGTACTCGTCCTCACCCAGCGCCCACCCGCTAAGCAGCAAATCGTCGTTGGCGTACCGCGAGATGACCTCGACGGAGGGGCCGTCCGCTTCGAGCTCGCCTGCGCGCGCCGGCCGTACGAGATCGAAAGCACGACTGCGCACGAAGAACGCCGCGCCATCTTCCCGCATGCCGTAGGCAATCCGGTGTGAGGGATCGTTCTCGATCGCGATCAGGGACCCGGGGATGAAGAACTCGCTCGCGGGAACTCCAGTTACGGCGTTTCGCACGGGGAGCCCAAACTGCTGGATGGCAAAGTCACTCGCCTCGTCCAAAGCGAGCACCGTGCCGCCTCGCTCGACATAACGCTTGAGTGCCGCTGCGCCCTCGACACCCAGTCCACCCACGTATTCTGGGGGCATCGTGCCCGGAGCGTGCCCATGCATCATCTCCTCGGGGGACTGGCTCGGCAGGATGATGGCGTCATAGGCCATCAGATCGCGGACGCGGATGTCCCCGTCATGGAGGGTGTCGAGTGGGAACTCGTATTGCTCCAGCAGCCAACGAGTCCAGCCCTCATCCATGTTTGGATCCCAGCTCTTGTACATGGCGATCCGCGGAAGTTGCAGCTGATCCAGCTCGACGTCCGGCGGCTCGTCCATTCCGGTGAAGACGAGTCCCAGATCGCGAGCCAAACCCGAAACGCGGTCGTTCGTCCCGTTGCCGCTCTCGATGACGATACTGCCCGCCGGATGCTCCCGGCCTCCCGCCAAGAAGGTCCCGGCCGCCCAGTGGACCCGATCACCCGCTTTGAGGAGCTTGTTGACCGCCAGTGCGCTCGCGTTTGGCGCACGCGAGAGCACGTAACCAAAGCTGGCACTACCCGACACGGCTCCAGCCATGACCCCCGCCACTTGTACGGGTTCTCCCCTCAGGTCGAACGGCTCGTCAATGCGCACGACATCGACGCCCATCTGGATCGGCAGGGTCCACCCTGCGAGATCATATGGAGGGTCCGGTGGCCCGCCGGCGTACAGCCGGCGGTCGGGGTACTCCTGTGGCTCGAGCAAATCCATGACGTAGGGTCTAAACGCTTGGCCGGCGGGAATCACGTACGTACCGCGTGAGTACCGCGTGCCGCCGGCGGTGAAATCTCTTGTCGCGCGCTGCACCTCGACAC
>JBFIZG010000412.1:0-3491 GCA_041604955.1 Gemmatimonadales bacterium
GCCCCGCACCCCCGCCGCGCGCAACGCTGCCCCGGAACCGTCCGAACCGTACCATTCTCCAGGTACCGTCCGCTAGGAGCGCCAACACGCCGGCAAGCGCAGCAAGCAGCGTCATGAGCTTCACGTCGAGGTTCCGCACGTGGGCCATCTCGTGCGCGACGACTGCCTGCAGCTCGTTCCGCGGAAGAAGCGCCAACAACCCCTCGGTGACGGCCACGTGCGCTGCTCCAGGGTCAGTGCCGGTGGCAAAGGCATTCGGGTCGGGATCGGGAACGATCCAGATCGTCGGCACCGGTTGCCCCGACGCAATGGCCATCTCCTCGACAACGTTGACCAGCATCTTCTCCCGGTCGCTCCCCGGCTCGAGCAGCTCCCATGCGCCGGTGGACCAGAGCACTTCCTGCGGACCCCGCTTCCAACTGTAGATCGTCAGCCCAACCGCAATCGCCACCGCGACGATTCCCAACCAGGGAATGGTGTGTTGGTACCCAGACGAGTCGGCCGTCCACAACCGCAACACCACGTCGCCCCCAAACCCGACCCACGCGAAGAACAGCAAGAACAAGAAAACCAGCACAGCGGATCGGCGTCGATTCGCTGCTTGTTGCTCGAACAGGCTTCGTTCCACTACTTCGATTTCATCGACAGATCGACTTTGGGCACCTCTCGCTCACTCTCGTCAGTGATTTCCCACAACTCGACCGGTTCCGCCTTGGCGAAACCGGCGACCAGATTCCACGGCACCTGCTGCTGCCGCACGTTGTAGGTAGTTGCTGTGTCGTTGTAGAGCTGCCGCGCGAACGACACACGGTTTTCGGTTGTCGTGAGTTCCTCTTGGAGTTGCGCCACGTTCCCGGTGGCCTTGAGGTCGGGGTACCGTTCGACGACGACGTTGAGTCGCGACAGCGCCGACGAGAGGGCGGCTTCGGCCCCCGCGAGCGCCTTGACACCGCCGGTTGGAAGCGTGTCGGCCTGGATCTTCACCGCCTGGTTCCGGGCCTGGATAACGGCCTCGAGCGTCTCGCGCTCGAACTCCATCGCTCCCTTCACCGCCTCCACGAGATTCGGAATCAAATCGTGACGTCGCTTGAGCTGTACATCGATCTGTTTCCACGCGTTTATCGTCTGTCCCTTGAGCGAAATCAGCTTGTTATACGCCGAGAGCCCCCATAACAGGGCGCCGACGATCAGGATCAGAAATACCCAGGTCATGAACATCAGGTGTTCCTCCCGGTTTGATGGTTCAAACCTGACATTGGTACACAGCAGATTCGAACGTCGAAGGTTTACGTGGACTCGTACGCGTCGGTCTCGGGTCGGGGGCGACGTTCCCCGAGCAAGCGAGCCATCGCGGTGCCCACGGCGTCGGCGATGGCTTGATCGGAGCCGAAGTGCGTCAGCGGGTGATCGTCGGCGACGTGAAGTTCGACGTGTGGTTCGATGACAATGCGATGCCACGTCGCTGGGGAGGCGTCACCGGGTGTGTCGGACACGGGCCGGTGTTCGGCACCCAAAACACGTCCCGCTCGCCCCCCAGCCGGTCTGCTGCCCCACAAAAGGTCGAGACCGTCGGGTCCCGGCAACGCGTCGCCGAGCGCGGTCGCCACCCGACGCTCCAACGTGTCCCCGGTAGTCGCGGCCAGGTCCTGCGCAATGGTGGCGAGGTCGGCGCCCTCCATCTGCCGCAGCTTGATGGCCAGAACCGTGAGCAGGTGACGGTACGAGTACGTTGCGGCGGGCCCCTTTCCGTCGGGAGGCCGAACGATCCCCTTCGCCACATAGAATCGGATCGTCCGTTCGTTCGGAAGTGAGCGCGCCGCGCGACTCACCGGACTCACCCGGGAGACTTGGAGGATTCCGGAACACAACGAGGCGAGGTCTCGCAGACTCCACGGTGCGAGGTCCCGGTATTCGCGCAACCTCTCGATGGGAGTGTTAGACTGGAGACCGGCCATGCCGCGGACTATGCGCCGTTCGCCTCCAACGGGTCCACTCCGAGGACGGTCTTGACGATGCCGCGGGCATCCGCGCGAACCAACGGCTTCCGGAGGACGGGTAGCTGGTACAGGTCGAGCCAGTCTTGGTGTTTAGCCTGCTGCACTGCGTCGGCGACGATGACGATGCGGTGCCTCAACTCAGGCCATTTACTTACGATGACGTGGAACAGCGTCTGGCCCATCATATTCGGGAGGACCAGATCGAGGACGACGGCGTCCACTTGCTGTTTCGCCAGCGTCGAGGCGGCGCCCTCCCCTGTTTGCGCAAGGAACACAGTGTGGCCAGCCCGCTCGAGCGTTCGCCCGAGGACGTCACGCAATTGCGCCTCACCCTGCACCACGAGTACCCGGCCCGTCACGACGCCTCCGCCAACGCATCGCGTGCACGCGAGAAGTACCGTTGTCGAACAATTGCCAACGCATCGTCGATCGTTACGGACACACGCAACTCTCCGGGTGTTTTTCCGAACACCTCTCTGACGTTCTGTGCGAATGTGCGGGTCTGCGTATACCCGAGCTTAGCAGACACATCTTCGACCGTGTACCCAGGGTCCTGCAACAAACTGTGAGCGTATACGACGCGCAGCACCATCAACATCACGCTTGGTGGTGGCAGCTGCGCCCGCGCGAACCAGCGCAAACACGTGCGGCGGTCCATGCGTGCGCGACTCGCCAACTGTTGTACCGACTGGACCGAGGCCGGCTCTCTGATCATCGTCTCGATGGCCCATCGCAGTTCACCGGGGTACTGGCCGAGCAGATTCTCGATCCAGCTGATGAGACGTTGTGAAACCGAGCGAGCGGCCTCGTGCGCGAGGGTTTCGCTCAACTGCGTCGGGTGATCGTCGTAGTTTGCGATGACGACTCGGTTGACTCCGGCTTTGCCCACGCGCAGCAACACCGGGGCGATATCGGGCTGCATGCGAGTGTACAGAATGAGGGGCAGCGAGGGGAACAATACTCTGATGCGCTCGATCTCCGGCGCCCGCGGCTTGCCTGTAAGCCCCGGGTCGAGCACCGCCATTTCGAGGGGTTCGCGCAGGATGGCATCCACCGCCGCTTCCCAGGTGCGCACCACCGTAAACGAAAACCGATGGCGCGCCGCCTGTTGGAGGCGGTTTACCGAAGCTGAGGGTACGCCGGCCAAAACGAGCATAAATGTCCCCAAACCGACCTACGAAGTCCCAAGAACGCCCTAACGGGGTCGCGATCCACTCCTAAGCTTAATCGTAGCAGAACTACGGTTTCTCACGTCCCAACTGGAGGTTTACCATGTCCCGTCGGAACCGGCTCCTTGCACTGGCAATCGTCGCGTTGTTCGGATTGGGCTCGATGGCCTGCTCCGACATCACGTCGCCGCAATCAGGCGGCTGTGGGGCGAACAACTCTCACACCTGCCTGCAGGCTGGCGCGAACAATTCGCACACCTGAGTAGTCAGGTGGGCAGATACGGTCGAGTGCCTTACAACGTCTGCAACGTTTCGAGGCGCTCGA
>JBFIZG010000413.1:0-3490 GCA_041604955.1 Gemmatimonadales bacterium
CGTTCATCCCGTGGCCCCGGATTACGGTCACCCGAGCCGATGGGCTCAAAGTCCCGCCGAAGCCCGAGCTGTGCGACATCTTTGCCTGGCAGTGGGCGAACTACTACGATGGCCGGGAACGGCAGCACATGGATGTGATGAACTTCAACCTGGCCGAGTTGGCTGAGTGGGTGGGTGGAAGCGGAAGCCGGGCAACGGAGGTCGTCTACTTCGAGTTCATCGTGCCGGAAACGATGTCCGGATACAACTCGACAGCCGTTACGCTGTTGCGGGATGGCTCGGTCGATGCAGCGGTGCGTCTCATCAACGGTGCCATCCTCCCGAATCGCATGACGGTTGCCACACACCACCCGCTGTATGTCAAAGGCGATTACAACAGGTTGAGCTGGAAGTCCGCGGCGCTGGTGGGGGATGCGCTCACGATTCTCTCGAACTCATGGGTCGACGCCGCCCATAAGGACCCGGTGATCATCAAGACCGATGCAAGTCCGACGCAAGTCTGGGCCGCCGTGCTCGCCGGACATTCGGCGACACCGTGCGACCACGAGGACGCCGGCTGCTCGGGAGGCTATACGGACTTCTACGGTGGCGGGATCGAGAACTTCCCCCGCTTTCTCGAGAGGTGGGGATCCAGCAATCCCTTCACCTATCGAGGCTCGTTGGTGTCGCTCCATACGAGTCAGATCGCGGTGGGTACGTGGAACGGCAGCTACTACAGCCCACCGAAGCGGGACTGGCAGTTCGACACCCGGTTCGAGGACCCGGCGAATCTTCCGCCAGGTACGCCGGTAGTCGGGCAGGTCATCCGCACGGCGTTCCGTCCGGTCTATGAGATCGATAGGTAGGAGGATGATGTGAGGGTGGGAATCGATCGAAGACTGAACCCGCGCTGCTGCGCGGCTACGACCGGCAGAAGCATGGTGCCTCGCGGATTCTCGATGATCGAATTGATCCTGGTGCTGACGGTCGCGGGCATCGTGCTCGGCATCGCCGCTCCCAAGATGCGGGTCAGCCCGACCCGCAAGGTCCGGATGACGGCGATCCAGCTGCAACGTGATCTCGAATTGACCCGCACGAGATCCCTCAGCACCAAGAAGATGGCGCGAGTGGCATTCGACACAAATAAGAAGTCTTATCACGGTTTCCTGGATCACGACCGCAATGGAGAGATCGGGGAACAAAAAAGGGAGTCAGAAGCACTCCACGCGTTCGGGCGTCGAGACCTTCCCAAAGACGTTGACTTCGGAGTGGGTACAGCCGGCCGAATCCCCGAGGATTCAACGGGGGCCGGTGCGATCACGTTCGAGGATGAACTGGTGGAGTTTGGCGCGCGGGGTGTCACCGTCCCGTTTGGTCAGCGTGGTGTCATCTACCTCGTCCACCGGGATGACCCCGATGCCGTGGCGGCGGTGGGGATCTCGGGATCGGCATCATTCAAGATTTGGGCATACCGTGACGGAGCGTGGCGATGAGGAATCAATCCGGTTTCACCTTGATCTCGGTCCTCATCGCACTGGTTCTGATATCGGTCGGACTCATGTCGGTCTCGCGAGCGGGCGGCGAAGTCCTGAAGGCGCATGCGGTCGCCGGCAGCCGGACCACGGCGGTCGCCATCGCCCGAGGACACATGGAGCTCCTTCGCAGCCAGCCCCCGGGCACATTGGAGTCCGAAGCATCTGTCTACGTCAACGAGAGTGGCGCACCGGATCCAGCTGGCTTGTACACCCGAAGCGTGGTCGTTGAAGAAATGCGACACAACCTCATTTGGATCCAGGTGGTTGTTGAGTTTCCGCGATCCAACCGGCCAGTCGAGCTGGAGACGTTCGCCTTCGTGGGCAACATCGGCAACTGAGGTGCGAGGATGTCTGTGACAAGAAATACGCGTGGGTTCACATTGATCGAACTGGCCGTCTCGTTGGTGACGGGGGTGATCGTGGTAACCGCGGGACTTTCGTTCGCCGTCGCGTTGTGGCGCACGATCGAAGGCAATCAATTGCGGGATGATGTCCACCGAAACAGCCGTTTCGTCGCGATGTCTCTGGAACGCGACTTTCAATTCACCGGGGTCGGGATTCAAAGTACCACGTCGTTCGGGACGTTGGCCGTGTGGGGTGACACGATCGTGATCTTGAGCGTTCCATTCGATCCCCACGAAGCTCCGCCATACGACCTCAATCCGGCCGAGGGGACGGACAATCCGCTGCCGCTTGGGGGTACCTGTGGATCGGAATGTGTCGACCTGATCGCGCAGAGTGGAGACGTCGAGCTGAGCAAGGGCGACCTCGCCCGGCTGCAGGTGAACGACGAACGACGTCTCATCCTGATCAAGAGCAGGACGGGTTCGGATGATGAGCCGCAGGTGTGGTTCACCAGCCATCCAACGATCCTCCGCTACGCAGCCGGCATGGCCGGCGGCCTGCGTCTGGACCGGTATAGCACCTTCGTCCAGCGGTTGAGCCTGATCACGTATTATCGGGACGGCGACCGTCTCATGCGGGCCGAGCGCCTCAAGGTAGATGGCACGGCGGAGGGCGAGGTGTTGGCGTTCGGCGTGCAGTCGTTCGAGGTGTCGGTCCTCTTCCGCGACGGAGACGAGGCGGACGAGGTCAACATTCAGGACACCGATCCCACCAACGACTTCGACGATGTGGTAGGGGTACGTGTTCGCACGGTCCTCGCGGCCGATCATGTCGACCCACGTGTTCGCGGCGGCGAGCTCTACACTCAAGCCTACGAGTGGCGCTTCGCCCCACGGAACCTGATGTATGAGCGAGACCGCCTCTAAGGCGTCTTGATGTCGCGGCGCCCACCGCCACTCCGCGCGGTGGGCGTGAGATGCCGGACCATTGATGAGCCCACCCGCCTCGGCGGACGCCCCCGAAGGGTGAGTGCCAGCCCGCCCAGGATCGCTGCCCCGCCGGTCGCCGTCCGCCAGCCCAGCGACTCGCTCAGCACCACCATGCCAAGCAAGACTGCCACGAGTGGCGTGACGAGGGTGATCAGCATCGTCTTCGTGACGTCCATGTGCTGGATGAGCCAGTAGAGCAGCACGAAGGCCACCGCCGATCCGATGATCGCGAGATAGAGCAGCGCGATGACGGCGATGGGCGTCCATGAGAGCGTCATCGGGTTCCCTTCGATCGCGATGCCTATCGCGAGAAGTGGCATGGCCCCGGCCACCATCTGCACCAGCGTGAGCAAGACCGGATCGAAACGACGCGCGCGCTGTTTGATCCACACGTCTGCAAACGCCGAGGTCAGGGCCGCCACGACGACGGCAGCGCTTCCCCAAAGCGCCAGCGCGCTCTTGGCGGTCAGCTGGTTCGACAACACGATCGCCACGCCGCCAATGCCGAGGAGGACACCGAGCACCTTCCGCCGCGTCATCCGCTCGGCGGGTAGATAGGCGTGCGCGATGACGAGCCCGAAAAGCGGGAACGTCCCGAACAGGAGCGCCGCAAGTCCCGAGGAAATGTACTGCTCTCCCCAG
>JBFIZG010000414.1:0-3459 GCA_041604955.1 Gemmatimonadales bacterium
CGCGCAATGCGTCGCATACCACGGTCCCGACCAGGATTACCAGGGCCGGGAGATCTGCCTCGGTTCAAACGAGACGGCCTTGAGTATCTCGGATGTGACTGACAAGGACAATCCGGTGGCCATTGCAGCGGTGTCTTACCCGAACGTCGCGTATACCCATCAAGGCTGGCTGACCGAAGATCATCGCTACTTCTACATGAATGACGAAGGCGATGAGCCGCGCGGCCTGGTGCCGGGGACACGCACACTCGTCTGGGACGTGATGGATCTCGACGACCCCGTGTTGATCAAGGAGCACATCGCAAGCACGACCACGACGGACCACAATCTGTATATCAAGGGCGACATGATGTACCAATCGAATTACGGGAGCGGTCTCCGTATCCTGGATATCTCCGATCCTGCCAACCCCGTGGAGGTCGGTTTCTTCGATACGACCCCGTATGGCGGGAGCGGATCGTGGAGCAACTACCCGTACTTCGAGAGTGGGGCGATCGTGGCGACGAGCACCGGTGACGGGCTATTCGTCTTGAAGAGTACGAGCCCGCCCACGCTGATTCCGTAAGACGCAGCAGACGGTTTGCATCTCGGCGATTGGAGATTGGCGATTTGAGAACAGCGACCTGAATCGACAGTCCCAGTCGCCGATTGCGTCTTGCGCCCCTCGGTGTTCGCCAATTCATCCGGGAGAAACCACCCTTCCAACCCACGATGCAGTGGGAGGAAATGGAGATCTTCACGATGACCGTTGACCAAACCGCCACCCGGGCGATGCGCATTCTGGGCGTAGCGGCCGCGGTGCTCGTCGGAATTCCCGATCGTGCGGAAGCGCAAACCGGTTATTTCTTTCCGGAAACCGAAACCTTCGACCCCGCGATTCCGTCTCCCGAAGCGTTCCTCGGTTACTCCATCGGTAGTTTTCATACGCGGCACGACCGCATCGTCTCGTACTTGCAGGAGCTCGCCCGTCTCTCCGACCGCGCGACGTATCAGGAAATCGGCATGACGTACGAGCATCGTGTGATGCCGGTGCTGACCGTGACCGCTCCGGAAAACCACACGAGGTTGGAAACCATCCGCGAGGAACACCTGGCGTCGCTTGATCCGACTGCGGCACCGCCCGGGTCAGAAAATCGGCCGGCGATTGTCCATCTGGGGTACGGCGTCCATGGCAACGAGACGTCGTCTGCCGAAGCGGCCTTGCTCACGGCGTACTGGCTCGTGGCAGGCACGGGGCCGGACGTCTCCCGCTACCGGCGGGAAGGGGTCTTCCACATCGAGCCGGTGTTGAACCCCGACGGGCGGGATCGGCACACGCATTGGGCCAACATGCACCGCGCCGAACCGTTTGTGGCCGATGGGCTCGATCGCGAGCACAACGAGGTGTGGCCGGGGGGCCGGACCAATCACTATTGGTTCGACTTGAATCGGGACTGGTTCCCGCTCGTCAACCCGGAGAGCAAGGCGCGCATCGACTTCCATCACCGCTGGCGGCCTCAGGTGGTGACCGACTATCACGAGATGGGCGCAAGCAGCACGTACTTCTTCGAGCCGAGCGAGCCGGTGGGATCGTGGAACCCGCTTCTTCCTGAACGGCTGTACACCGACATCACGGTCACGTTTGCCGGGTATTGGGCCGAGGCGTTGGACGCGATCGGGTCGATGTACTTCACCAAGGAAGTCTACGACAACACCTATCCGGGGTACGGCTCGACGTACCCCAACTTCTTGGGTGGGTTGGGACTCGTGTTCGAGCAGGCGAGCGCCCGCGGCCACATCCAGGAAAGCACGCACCACGGCGTGCTCACGTTCCCGTTTGCGATTCGGAACCACCTGCGGACGAGCCTGGCGACCGTCCGGGCCGCGATCGAACAGCGGACGACGCTGGAGGAATATCAGCGGGACTTCTTCGTGTCGGCGCTTGCCGAGGCGGACGCGTACGATGTGAAGGGTTGGGTGTTTGGACACCCCCATGACGCGACACTCAATCGCGAGTTCTTGGATCTGCTCCTCCGGCATCGGATTGCCGTCTACGACCTCGCGTCCAGCCATCGCGTCGGTGACACCGCCTTCGAACCAGGCCGCGCCTGGGTCGTACCCGCTCGCCAGCCGATGTACCGGCTTGCCCGGTCCATCTTCGAGCGAACCGAGACATTTGCTGACAGTGTGTTCTATGATGCGTCGTCGTGGACGGTGAGCTTGGCCTACGGGATGCCCGATGCGGAGCTTCGAACCAGTCGGCTCCCCATCGGAGGCCAGGTAACCGACGTTCCGACACTGGGAGGCGCGGGGCCGGTGGCGAGGAGTACGATCTCCTACCTGTTCGACTGGCGGGACTCCGGTGCGCCGCGCGCGCTCCGGGCGCTCCAGGCGGTGGGTGTGCGTGCGGAAGTTGCCTTTCAACCGTTCACGGCCCGCACCACGGACGGAGAGGTGTCGTTCGGACGCGGATCGATCTCGATTCCGGTGACGATACAAACAGTGGACGCCGATTCCCTGTACGCGGCCGTTACCGGTGCAGGGCAAGTGGGAAACGTTCCCATTCGAAGCGCGGTGAGCGCGCTTTCGGCGGCCGGGGTCGATCTGGGGAGCCGGAACTTCCGGCCGGTACGCGCCCCGCGAGTGTTGATTCCGATGGGTGAGGGTCTTTCTTCGTACGAAGCGGGCCAGCTCTGGCATTTGTTCGATCAACGCATCGGGATGCCGGTGACCAAGGTGGACGTGACGGACATCGGTCGCGTGACCTGGTCCGACTACGACGTGCTGGTGCTGGTCTCGGGAAACCTGGGGTTCCTGTCGGGCGATCGGCTCGACCGGCTGAAGGACTGGATTCGCGCTGGTGGAACCCTGATCGCACAGCGGTCCGCCGCAGCGTGGGCAGCGCGGAACGAGCTGACGCCCAACATCGCGCCGCCGGGCGTTGGTGCGCCTGAGGATGAAGTGAGCGGCAACGAGGAGTCGGCCGGCGGTGAACGGCGGGACTACGCCGACGCGGGCGAACTCGCGGGCGCGCAGTCGATCGGCGGATCGATCTGGCAGGCCGACTTAGACGTCACGCACCCACTCGGCTTTGGGTATCACCGGCGGTTCTTACCGGTGTGGCGCGACCATCGGTTCTTTTTTGCGCCGAGCGAGAACCCGTACAGCACGGTCGCGCTACTGGTGGACGAAGACGCCCACCTGAGCGGCTACATCTCGGAGCCCAATCGCGAGCGGCTCGCCGGATCTCCCTCTGTTCTCGCGGACCGACTCGGAGGCGGCACGGTCGTGTTGTTCGTCGACAACGTCAACTTCCGCGGGTATTGGCGGGGGACGAACCGGTTGTTTTTGAACGCGTTGTTTTTTGGGGATCACATTCGGGTGCCGGCGGCGCCGTAGCTAGGGCGGGTAGGCGGTAAGGCGGTAAGGCGGTAAGACGGTAAGGGCGGTAGGGGCGGTACGGCGGACGGACAGATGGTC
>JBFIZG010000415.1:0-3451 GCA_041604955.1 Gemmatimonadales bacterium
CGCGCCGCCATGAAGTCGTCCTGCCTGCTGTCTGCCAGCGTCAACGCGCGGGTGAATCCGCGGGCGGCATCATCGAGTTCCCCCATCGCAAAAGCCCCCGCCGCCGCGACGTTCTCGGCACGCATGGCCCCGTCCAGATCGCCAACCGTGCGGTATCGATCTCGCGCCTGAAGCGCCGCCGTTCGGCTCCGTTCGTATTCGCCAAGCCGCCAGCTCGCCATGGCCGCCAACAACAACCATTCAGCGGTCTCCTGGACGCTTCTCGCCCGCTGTAGTTCATCCCACGCCTGCCGGAATTTGCCAGCGTGCACCGCGCGGCGCGCCGACCGGAGGGGATCGGGTGTGGCGCGAGCGTTCCGAGCGTCGGTCATGCGTCCCCGCCTCCCGGTTCCAACAGCCGCGCCAAACGCGCCCGCGAGATTTGCAGGGCGCGCGCGGCAGCGCTCTTGTTGCCGCCGTGCTGTTCCAGCGTCGCCAGAGCGGCCGCGAGAAGGATCTCGTCGAGCGGTGCCGGGAACGGGATCTTCCCACTCGAAGTCGGAGCGGCGACGGGGGTAGGCGTCACCAAGAACTTTGGGTCGAGCGACCCGGGTTCGGAGAGCAACAGCGCGCGTTCGATGGCGTGCCGCAGTTCACGCACGTTTCCGGGCCACGAATGGGCTTGGAGCGCGGTTTGCACATTTGGCGTCACCGGTGGCACGGGCAAGCCGTACCGATTCGCCAGCGTCTCGGCAAACGCTCGCGCCAGCAGCGGAACGTCGTCGCGCCGGTCCCTGAGCGGGGGAAGCGTGAGGCTGACGACGTTCAGGCGATAGTAGAGGTCTTCTCGAAACGTTCCCTGTCGCGTGGCCGCGGCCAAATCCACGTGCGTTGCCGCCACGATTCGGACATCCACCGTTTTGCTTTTCGTGGCTCCAACCCGACGTATTCGCTTATCGTCGAGTGCGCGTAGGAGCTTGCCTTGGAGCGTGACCGGAAGATGACCGATTTCATCGAGGAAGAGCGTCCCACTGTCCGCTTCCTCGAACAGACCCGGCGTCGTCGCATGGGCGTCGGTGAATGCCCCGCGTTCGTGACCAAAGAGTTCGCTCTCGAGGAGTTGGGAGGGTATCGCGGCGCAGTTGACTGCGACGAACGGGTGACCGGCGCGCGAACTGCCGTCGTGCAAGGCGCGAGCCAGAAGCTCCTTACCGGTTCCTGTCTCGCCTTGGATCAGGATGGTGACGTCGCCATGACGCGCGGCGCGGCGCGCGAGGTCGAGCGTGCCGCGAAGGGTAGGGCTCTTCCCGAGCAAGGTGTGAAACGGATCGCTCGGCCGGTCGAATCGGGTCCCGGCTTGGAAGGCCGACGCAACACGGCCGAGTGTTCGCCTGAGCAAGTCGAGATCGCCGGGCAGCACAAGAAAATCCGAAGCGCCACGGAGAATGGCTTCGGCGGCAAACCGGTGCGAAGGTTCCGCGCCGATGAGGTACAGGGGCACGTCGTCCCCCGGAATCAGCGACGGGAGCATTTCGAGGGCGCGATCCTCCTCGCCGCCGGCCGCCACGATGAGGGCTAACGTGCCCGGTGGTACCGGGTGGGTGGGCTCGAGAAATGCGACATCGACGGCGAGTTCGTCGGCCACGTCCGACCAGACCGCATGGAATGATTCGGACAATTGGACGACCCCGAGCACCGCCCGCTCCGTCATGTCACGCTTCCGAACCCTGCGCGCCCGGCTCAGCTCTACTCGTTCCCGTCCTCATCGTCATCCTCGAAGGCTTCGATGGCGCGCTTGATGTTTTCGTTTACCAGATTTTCGTTGGCGCCCCCCTTGTTCGCCGTCGCGGGATCAATCAGGGCGCCACCGGACGTACGAAACCACTCGCCGAGGTTGACCCGAATCGTCACGTTCGTGGACGTGGTCTGGTCGACGACCAACGGCGGATTCAGGTCCAGCTCCTGTTCGACGTTGAGATCCGACTCGTAGAGAAAGACCTGTCCGCGGAACGTGCCCTGCACTCGAATGCTCAGATCGATGAACTCGGGGTGCTGCTGCCGAAAAACGGCGTCGGCCGGGTCATCGTCGCTCACTTTATGGATGTCGAATTCAATTTCGTCGAAGGTGCCGGAGGGCACGAGAACCTGAAACTGCCGTGTGACGCCAGGAGCGAGCGGCAAGTCCACCAGCACAGGTCCGAACTCGATGTCACTGCAGTCCTGCGGCTCGCTGTCACACGACGCCGATTCCACAGGTTTGAGTTCGATTTCTCGCAATACGATCTGAGCGCTCGTAATGATGAGCGTGTCGGAACCGCTGGTGAGCGTGTCGTCCCGGACGCGTGGAGCGGCTCCTCGTGTCGCGGGGGAGGACAAGGCGGGTGGAGTGGCGCGGGTGGCAAAGGATACGGCAACGTTTCCCCGCAGCTGGACACTGGTCGAGTCGGCGCATGCGAGGGACACCGTCCCGACAAGCACCACTATCAAAGTTTTGATCGACATTCGTTGTCTCGTTTTGGGTTGGACCACTTCGTCTCCTGCAAACTTAACCACGTACCTTCCCCAGACCTCAACAGCGGGGGTCCGGAACACCGGTCCCGGACCCCACCTGGCCTCAGTCATCGTCTTCAACACCGTCTCGATCGTCGTCGCCAAACGCCTCGAACGAGCGCTTGATGTTCGTTTCGACGAGATTCTCGTTCGCACCACCCTTGTTTGCGGTCTGTGGGTCGAGCAGTCCACCGGCACTGTCGACGAACCATTGTGACAGGTCGATGCGAACGGTCACGTTGGTAACCGTGGTGGCCTCATCGATTACGAGTGGTGGCCTGAGCGCGAATTCCTGTTCCGCGTTCACATCGGCGTCGAAAACGAACGGCGCGCCGTTGAACGAACCGGCGACACGAATGCTCGTCCCGATGAAGTCGGGGTGCTCTTGACGGAACGCCGCGTCTTCGGGATCGTCGTCGTCGATCTTGTGGATCTCGAACTCGATTTCGTCAAAGGCGCCGGTGTCCACCGCAATGGTGAGCGTCTGTTCGGTGCCGCCGTCGAGCGGAAGGTCGATCAGGATTGGACCCACCTCGAATTCCTCGCACTCGTCCCGGTCACTCACGCCGTCGCAGCTCACGACCCCGGTACGCTCCAACTCGATCTCGCGCAGGACGATTTGAACACGGTCGAGGATCAACGTGTTCTCCCCATCGACCAGCGTATCAGCCGCCGCCACCATGAAGTTCGGGGCGCCGCTCGACGATTGGCCGTCTGGGCGAGTCGAGAAAGAGAGAGAGACGCGGTGGGGGCCTTCGAGCTCCGGCCCGTTGATTGTACCCGTCTCGCTGCACGCCGCTGTGAGGGCGGCGATTCCAGTGATAGTAAGTGCTCGAACACTCATCGTGGTGATCCTCCGGTCAAAGTAGGTAGCAGGCAACTGCATACGTGCCGCCCAACTGGCGCAAGCGTAGTGCCGTGC